>JAULZL010000073.1:0-14226 GCA_032117355.1 Candidatus Nanopelagicales bacterium | reverse complement strand
GGTGAACGACGGGGCGATCAGGGCCGCCCGTCGCGGGCGCAGCGCGGGAAGCAGCGCGAACCCCTCCGCCCCACCGGCCAGCAGAAGTACCCGGTCCCCGGCCACTCCATGGCGGCGGGCCACCGCGCTGACGGCGGCCTCCTGGTCGGCTGGGCTGGGATACCCGGCGAGATCGACCAGACGGGCGGCAAGACGCTGCCGCAGCCAGGACGGCGGGCGGGCATGTCGGACATTGACGGCGAAGTCGAGCATGCCCGGCGCGGCCGCCTGGTCGCCGTGGTAACGCGAGCCGGGGCGCACGACTCGCCCGTCGGTCCACTCGCTCACCTGGAGAACAGTAGTCGGCAATCATTCGGGTGACGGTCTGGGACAGAACGGGCTAAGCGAGTTCGTGTACCTTCCGAGGAAGCTCCATCGACGAGCGAGGACGATGCCACAGCTCGCTAATTATGTTTTTGCTGCGCGAGCACGGTGCGGCCCCTGAGGGCTTGTAGCATTGCGATGTGGAGTGCAAAATGCCCAGCGGACGGAGGGAAGTGTCCTGAAGCACATTGTCGTCATGAGTGACATGAAGGCAGCAGACATTCGGCCGCCCGCGCTACTTTCGAAGTTCAGGCAAGTTTCGATCGCGGAATCGAAAGCTTTTTTCGATCAGTCAAGGCTGATTGACGTGGATTGTCCGGCATGCCACAGCCGAGATAAGTCCGAAGCCTTCTCGAAAAACGGATTCATTTACGCCCAGTGCATCGCGTGCGAGAGTGTTTACGTTTCACCGCGACCCTATGAACAGGACCTAACGAACTATTACGAGAATTCGCAGGCTGGAAAGTACCGCGATTTCATGTCACATGAGACGGCCGATGCGAGACGTCTCCACATCTTGCGTTCTCGCATGGCATGGGTTGGGCGGATCTTCGATGAGACCGGCAACGCCGCGGCGAGGAGTTGCGCAGATGTCGGAACTGCCCATCCGTTCGTACTGGACGAGATTCGGCGGCTTCAACTTTTCGATCATCTCTATAGCGTGAATCCCGCCTTCGACTTCGATCACGATTCCGATGCACGTGAGGTGACAGAGAAAGCCGCCCCACTCGAAGCGTTGGGAGCCGTCACGGCCTTCGAGCAGCTGGAACATCAATTCTCGCCGCGGGAATTTCTCAAAACCGTGTACGACATGCTTGCCGACGGGGGAATACTTTTCCTGACAACACGCACGATAAGCGGATTTGATCTCCAGGTTCTTTGGGATCGCACTCCCTACATTTTCGTTCCCGAGCACCTCAATCTCCTTTCCGTAGAGGGCATTACGCAGGTGCTCGAGGGCGCGGGATTCCGACTTCTTGAGTTGAGCACACCCGGCCAACTCGACGTGGAACTCGTTCTAAGAGCCAAATCGGAGGATTCCTCCATTTGCTTGCCGCGTTTTGTTAACTACCTGCTTAAACACCGAGGGATTGAGACACACTCGGACTTTCAGTCGTTCTTGCAGAAGAACAGACTAAGTTCACATGTCCGCATTGCGGCACAGAAGGGATAGATCGTGCACCAACTAAGAGAGTATTTCGACGGATCCAAATCAGGAACGGAATATGCAGCGCATTACGCCAAGCGTATGGCCACAATTCTTGAAAAGTTTGACTCCAAGGCCATTGGCAGGACCATCGAGATCCTCGAAGACGCCTGCGCAAACGACAAAACCATCTTCACGTTGGGCAATGGTGGAAGTTCGGCAATCGCATCGACGTTTGTCAACGACCTCGGCCCGAACACGATCGTGTCCGGACTGCCTCCCTTCCGCATGATCTCCCTCACCGACAACGTCGACTCCGTCACGTCCCTGGCGAACGACTCGGGCTACGAGTACATCTTCGAGTACCAGTTACGAGCTTTGATGCGTCCCGGCGACGTGGTGGTCGCCATGTCTGTAAGCGGAAACAGCCCGAACATCCTGCGTGGCGTCGAGTATGCGAACAACAATGACGGGGTCTCAATCGGCTGGACGGGCTTTGCCGGCGGGCGACTCGGCGAGATCTGCGATGTGCATGTGAACATTCCGACCGCAATTGATGAGTACGGCCCGGCCGAGGACATGTTCTCGGTCCTCGGGCACATGTGCGCCACCTATCTCACGATGAAGCGGGGACGGAACCTCCACCACTGAGTGGGTGGCAGGCACTGACATGGCTGACACATTGAAAGTCGGGATCGTCGGTCTCGGGCACATGGGTCGGATACGCGCCCGAGAGATCGCGCGCCATCCGGCCATGGAATTGATTGCCGGATCGGACCCGAACCCAGACGCTGCCGAGGCCTTCCCCGGCATTCTGTACAGCTCGGATTATCGAGACGTGCTGGATGCGGGGGTCGATGCGGTGTTCGTCTGCACACCGAATCGGTTTACACCCGACGTCACCATTGCCGCTCTCGACGCCGGCAAGCACGTCCTCTGCGAGAAACCGCCCGGTCGTTCGATCAGCGACATCCACGACATCATCGCGGCAGAGAAGCGAAACCCGCAGTGCAAAATCAAGTTTGGCTTCAACCACCGCTACCACGCCGGTGTTCAGGAAGCGAAGCGAATCATCGGCACTGGGCGACTTGGCCATGTACTTTGGGTGCGCGGGGTCTACGGCAAGAGTGGTGGAAGCGGGTTCGAGGAATCTTGGCGCAACACCAAAGAAGTTGGTGGGGGCGGGATCCTGTTGGATCAGGGCATTCACATGCTCGACTTGTTCCGCTTCTTCTGTGGGGACTTCGTGGAAGTCAAAAGCATGGTCGCGAATGCCTACTGGAACGTCGAAGTCGAGGATAACGCCTTTGCGTTGCTGCGCGACTCGGCTGACCGAATCGCCATGTTGCACAGTTCTAGTACGCAGTGGAAACACCGTTTCAATCTGGAGATCTATCTCTCCGAAGGCTACCTATCGATAAACGGGCTCCTCACCTCGTCCAGAAGCTACGGAGAGGAGACGATTACTGTCGCCCGCCGGCAGTTCGATGAAGGATTCGCGACAGGTAAGCCCCGCGAGGAAGTCATCTACTTCGACACCGATCCCTCCTGGGAACTTGAGGTCAAGGACTTTGCGAATTGCATCCAGCAAGACGTACCCGTTTCGTCCGGCACATCGCTCGACGCCTTGAAAGCGATGCAACTCGTCTACGCGATCTACGAAGCTGATAGCTGGCCGGATAGAGCCGATGCCCACCCTCGGCAACCGCTGACTGTTGAACAGACAACTGGCGGGGCCTTGGGATGACTTTTCGCGTTGCTATCGGCCCGTCATCGTTCGGCGACGAGGACGACGCGCCGCTGAAGATGCTCGCCGAGGCGAACGTCGAGGTCGTGCCGAATGCCCTGAAACGTCGGCTCATCGAGGAAGAAATTGTCGCCCACCTCGAAGGTGTCGACGGGCTGATCGCCGGCTTGGAGCCTCTGAACAGCCGCGTGTTACTCTCGGCTCAACCCAGACTGAGGGCGATCGCCCGAGTCGGCATCGGCATGGACAACGTCGATATTGATGCCGCCCAGGAGTTGGGTATCACGGTATCGAACACACCGGACGAACCTGCCCGCGCCGTCGCCGAGATGACCCTGACCGCATTGCTTGCGTTGGGCCGCGAGCTAGTTCCGGCCAACACCGCTCTGCATGCCGGCGAGTGGAAGAAGTCCATCGGTGTCGGTTTGATCGGGGCCAAGCTTCTCATCGTGGGCTACGGAAGGATCGGCCGACAGGTCGCCGATCTGGCGCGCGCGTTCGGCGCGGAGATTCTTGTGGCCGATCCCTATCTTGATGCGGACGACTTCCAGCATGGCGAACACCAGGTGTCGTTGCTCGACGGGCTTCGAAAAGCGGACGCGATTTCCCTGCATGCCGGTGGAACCGACATGTTGATCGGTCCCGAACAATTCTGGGAAATGCAAGACGGAGTGGTCCTGCTCAATTCAGCTCGCGCGCAACTTGTTGACGAGGACGCACTCGTCGACGCGCTGGCAAGCGGGAAGTTACGCGGAGCATGGTTCGATGTCTTCTGGGAAGAGCCGTATAGCGGACGGCTCCTTGGATTTGAGCAGGTGCTTCTGACTCCCCACATCGCCACCTATACCCGGCAGTGCCGGGTTTCCATGGAGACCGCAGCAGTTCGCAACCTGCTGCGGGACCTAGGAATCGAAGCGACCGGCTATGACACGCAAGAGTGAGACGTTAGGCACTCTGGTGGTTCCGATCGCAATGCCCGCGATGCCCTCAGCAGTCGCCGGCAAACGAAAATAACCTAACCATGATTCGATTCGGGCGCGTCGCGTCGTCTATCGCCACCTACACAATTCTCGCGCTGATCCAGCGCGGGATCGCGTTCTTGATTCTGCCGTTCGTTACACATGCCATGTCACCGTCCGACTACGGCACCGTTTCGATTCTTGCGGCAGGATCCCTGTTGCTGACAACACTACTGGCCAACCCGCTCTCCTACCAGATAGCGCGCACAGCTGCTCGGAACGATGAAGACGGGCCTGCACTTCTGCGATTGATGGGCCTCTATTGTTATCTCGCCATGCCGCTAATTGGAGCGGTACTTGCAGCGGTTGTGGCCTTTGTGCCGAGCATCCTCGGAGTTCCCGGTTCGATGTGGGCCATCGAACTGATCGCGATCGGACTTCAACCTTCAGTTTCGACTTTCGCGCTTTTTGTCACCCAAGCGCGCGGAGAGCCCCGACTATTTGCGGCTATCGCAATAGCGTCGATACTAACCTCCGTCGCTTCTAAGCTGGTATTCGTCGTAATACTGCGCCAGGGTGTGCTCGGCTGGGTCCTGTCGGACTTGATCAGTGCTATCGCTGCGGCTGTTCTTGGGATGGTTTTGGTACGGCTGCCACGTGCAACCGTCACACGCGAACACCTTCGCAAAGTGCTGCGCTTTACTCTGCCGTTGGTGCCGCACCAAGTTTCCTTTTGGGCCCTCTCGTTCCTTAGCCGACCTGCTATGGCGCTCGCCGTTCCAATCGAACAGATCGGACTGTTTTCATTCGCCCTAACCCTGGCCCAATTGGCGGGGCTAATACTGATCGAAGCAAACCGTGGCGTCCTGATGCACTACGCGAGTGAGGAATTCCCGGCACCCTCTGATCAGATAGTTCGAATCGTCAAGTGGCAGTTAATCGCAGCATTCCTCGTCCCTGCAGTGGTCGGGTGCGGCGTTGCCCTCATAGGCCCTCGATTATTCGCCGAGTCCTACTGGCCCGCATTCGGAATCACCGGCATACTGCTCGCGGCCCAAGTGGGACTCGGACTCTACGCCATTCCAATGAATTTTCTTACCCAGGCGGCCGGGATCACCAAGCCTAGCGCGTTGGTGTCGGGCGCGGGCGCGGCAGTGCTTTTCGTAGGAATTCTCTTGTTCGCGCCCAAATACGGTGCAACGGCCGTTGCTTACGCCACCTCGGTGGCATATTTCACCATGGCCGTTGCAGCACTAGGCCTCACATTCGCATGTAAGCTTGACATTGCTTGGAGTTCATGGTTACGCGCTTGGCCCGCTATTTTTCTGGCTGCTGGGGCACTCGGCTTGGCGATCATCGCCTTGCGTCTGCCGGCGGATTCCCATCAGTCTGGCGAGTGCGCGGTCGCCGGACTGGTCGTTGGCTGCTTGGCAGTGGCAGTACTGGCACTGAGAGGGCCGAAGCACTCTCTTCGCAATTCAGAAGGGCTCTGAACTTGGAAGGAGTCGCTCCCTAGGACTTACTTCGGGCCAACCTGCATGAACACCGTTTCGGAGTTTGCAAGGTGTTTGAGTCCAATGGGTGTTAAGCGGCTGTCGCTGGACCCTCCTGGTGGTTTGGTTTCGGCGGGTTGATCGCGGCAGTCTCGGGTGGGTCGAGAGCGAAGATGACCTGCGCAAGGTGGGTTATTCGAAGTAACGCCGCGTCGATCCGCAGATCGTGGTCGGCCTGTTGGTTGACCGCACCGGCTTCTCGTTCGAGGTCGGCTGCTTTGAGGGAAACACCCGGCCACCCCCAGCCACACCCGAAGCACTTCCCTGATCTCATTCACACTGACCTCCCGAAAAGCCATGCTCGTCGCCTCCTTGACTTGAACCGTCACGGCGATCCAACGAACAAACGAAGAGACCACCGACGCGACGCGCCGGTGGTCTCATAACTGGCAATACAGGTGGTCCCATCACCATGGCAAAATCAGGTCACACTGGCCCCAAGCTCATGGCAAACGACATACGCAGGGTTTGGCCAGGAAGCTGACATGGCTGTCATCACGCTTTCACAAATCTGCTTCCACCCCTCGTCGGGGCACGGACTGCTCAGGAGGGACTGTGGATCTAAGGGTGTTTCCGGCCTGATGTCAACGGCAACTGAAAACTGATCAGATTTCGGCAAGTGAAAATTGACCAGCTCGGTTCTTCATTGGTCCTCGGCGGTGGCTGTGGGGACGCGGCCGAGGTCTCGGTCTTTGATGCGGTAGCTGTCTCCTTTGAGTGCAATGACTTCGGCGTGGTGCACGAGGCGGTCGATCATGGCGGCGGCGACGACGTCGTCGCCGAAGACCTCGCCCCAGCGGCCGAAGGGTTTGTTGGAGGTGACGATGAGGCTGGCGCGTTCCTAGCGGGAGGAAACCAGCTGGAAGAACAAGTTGGCTGCTTCAGGTTCGAAGGGGATGTAGCCGACTTCGTCGATGACCAGCAGCGGGTAACGGGCCAGGCGGGTGAGTTCGGTTTGCAGGGTGCCGCCGTGGTGCGCGGCGGCCAGCCGGTCGACCCATTGGGAGGCGGTGGCGAACAGGACGCGGTGGCCGGCTTGGCAGGCCCGGATCGCGATGCCGATGGCCAGATGGGTCTTGCCGGTTCCCGGTGGGCCCAGGAAGACCACGTTGTCCTTGGCGGCGACGAAGTCCAGAGTTCCCAGGTGGGCGATGGTGTCGCGTTTGAGGCCGCGGGCGTGGTCGAAGTCGAACTCCTCCAACGACTTCCGGGACGGGAAGCGGGCCGCACGGATGCGTCCTTCCCCGCCATGGGACTCGCGGGCGGACACTTCCCGCTGCAGACAGGCGGCCAGGAACTCCTCGTAGCTCCAGGTTTCGGTGCGGACCCGCTCGGCCAGACGCTCAACGGCTTCGCGCATCGTCGGCGCTTTCAGTGCCCGGGTCAGATAGGCCAACTCGGCGGTCACGTCACGGCGGGCATTGGTGGTTCGGGCGGCCATCACGCCACCGGCCCATCGAGGCCGAGCAGGGTGTCGTAGTCACTGAGGGTTCGTTGTTCGACCTCGACATGGGCTGGGGCGCCGAGGACCTCCAAGCGGCTGCGACGCGCGACCGCTGCGGCGGCCACGTGTTCGGGGTCGCTGATGGTCTGGTGTTTGGCCCAGATGCGTTCATGGTCAGCCACCACTGCGCCGCCGCTGAAGACCCGGACCCGTTCTAAGTCGGCGGTGATCTCGATGCGCCGCCCGACCGCGCCGGGGTGCACCGAGTAGTCGTTGGCGTCCAGGCGGACGTAGTGATCCCGCGGCAGCCGGGTCGAGCTTCGCCACCCCACCGTCGGCGCCACCGGGGGCAACCCCAGCATCGCCGCGGTGTCGGCGGCGACCCGGTCTGCCGGCCGGCAGCCCAAGACCCGGTGCTGGCGGTGGTTGGCTCGGACCAGCCACTGCTGCAGTTGGGCGTTGAAGTCCGCCGGTGAGGTGAAGACCCGGCCCGGCAGGAACGCCCGCTCCAGGTAGTCGTGGAAACGCTCCACCAAGCCCTTGGCCTCGGGGTCGGCGGGCTTGCAGATCACCACCTTGGCCGCCAGGGTTCCGCGGAAAGCGTGGCAGGCCGCGGTCAGTTCCGGCTGGCGGGCCCGCCACCTGCCGATCGCACCCTCGCCGTCCCATACCAGTACCCGGGGCACCGCACCCAGCGCCGAAAGTAGTTGCCACCAGCCGGCATACAGATCCTCCGCGCCGCGGGTCGGGATCAGCACCGCCGAGGCCCACCGTGAATACCCGCACACCATCGTCAGCACCGGCAGCGCCGTCGCGGTGCGGACCTAGCCGTAGCCCACCGGCACCACTACGTTCGGGAACCAGAAATCGCACTGGCGATCTCCCCAGCCACATAAGTGGTGCGCGAGGCCGGATCCGGCGGCACGTACAGCGGCCGTAACTCGGCCACCCGGGCACTGAGTGTGCGGATCGAATAAGACCAGCCGATCCGCTCGGCGATCACCGTCGCCGGCATCCTCGGATACACCGCAAGCAACTCACGAATCCGGGGCTCGACCGAATCAGCCACCGACCCTTTCGCCGCCCGCTGATACTTCGGTGGCCCATCGCACGCCAACGCCGACTTCACGGTGTTCCGGGAAATCCCCATCACTCGTGCGATCTCCGCAATCGGTAACTTCTCCGACCGGCGCAACCGCCGGATCTCTGCCCAATCCTCCACGCTCAACACCCGCTTCCTCCTTGGCCCATAAGCCAAGGTTCTCCAGGAAGCTGGTCAGTTTTCAGTTGCCGCGCACTGGTCAGTATTCAGTTGCCGTCGACACCTGACACGCTAAGCGATGCTCGGCGAGGAAGGTGCCGTGATGACGACTCAGGGTAGCGTGACGAAGAAGAAGGCGGGCGGTGCAGTCCGCTGAGCATCAGGCTGCGGTCGAGCTGGTGCGGCTGGCCCAAGAACAGGGCCTGTCGCTGCGGGCTAGCCGTCGAGAAATCGAATTCTTCGTCGATGTCGACGGCTCGGAGCGATCAATTTCGAACATCATTGGATGAGAGCCCGGAATACATCTGGGCACCACGCCCCGCCCTTGGACTTGACCGTTGGCCAGCTGTTTGTCGTAGAATCGGAAAATCCGCCTTTGAGCATTGGCGATGTAGGCCGTCGTCCGACCTTCCGCACACCACAGAATGGGTATTTATGACTCTGCGAGCGCAAGTAGCCTATGCACTCCGTCGCCAGTTCAACGTAGCGCTGGATGAAATCAGATCTCCGTGGGAGCGGCAGGAAGTGCTCCTGATAACTGGAAATGCGTCGCCAGAGAAGATCCGGGAGATCGAAAAGCGCCTTCGCTTCTTGTTCGATCACTTAGGAAGCGAATTTGATGTGAAGCATTCTCGCTCTTTTTCGCCAAGCGATTGCTTCCGCTATGCCGGTGTAGCAACCGCCGACTCCTCGGCAATTCCCGCATTTATGCTGGATAGGGTTAGGCTAAATTGGGTTGTAAACCTAGACTACGACACTAACCCCGTGGACGGGTACCAATTGATAGACTTGGGTGTTGCTATAAGTGGCGAACCCGATAAGGAAATCCTGGCGCAATCTCGGCTGAGGTTCACTCGGAGGATAGAAGAATTGAAATCGCTCGGGCCGAGGCCGGCATATCTTATTGGAACAGGTCCGTCGCTGCCGAAGGCCGCGAAACGGTCCTTTTGCGATGGAACCACTGTCGTGTGCAACACGATTGTCCGCGACCCAGATATCTGGGCGCACCTGAATCCAGACTTCCTCGCAGCGGGCGACGTAATGTACCACTTCGGTCCCACTCCACATGCTCAGCAATTTAGGGCCGATGCCCTTGAGCGTCTGCGTGAGTCGAATGGTCGAACGCTATTCGTCTACCCCGCCCAGTATGATATTATCATTCGGAAAGAGTTTCAGGATGTTCACGATAGCCTTGTTCCAATACCAATGGGATTTCATGGCGATTCCGCAGTAGATCTCACGCGGCACTTTGGTCTACCCATTTTGGCCCTACCCAATGTCTTAACTGTCTTGCTTCTGCCCATCGGTAGCACGTTAAGTAAAGACGTACGACTCTGGGGATTCGATGGACGTTCCCCGACAGATTCGGGATTTTGGCAAAATGCGTCAAATCAAAGCTATACAACGCTAATATCGGGAATACGCGCGGCGCACCCCGCTTTTTTCGAGACATCTATTCCTACTGGCCGGGACTCGCGTTATTTCGACACATACTTCGGCCAGCGTTTGGATGACATCCTCACAGAAGCCGAGGCTAGCGGCTTCAGATTCTGGATGCTCCACCCTTCATGGGGACCGGCTTTACAGAAGCGGTTCGGAGAACACGAGCCCCCGTGACATGCTGGTCGGGCCCGTTCGCGACATGAAAGAAGGTTCCAGCCTCATGAATTCCGCCCGCGCCCCACTCGTCGACGACGAGAACGCGGAAATCTGCGCGGGGCGGGCTTCGACGTCTTCTGGCAAGAGCACTACGGTGGGCGGCACCTCGGTGCCACCTACACCCGCCAGCGCCGACTTGACATGGAGACTGCCGCGATCCAGAACTTACTACGTGGCCTTGGGATACCCGGATAGCTGCTGAGGCTCCGACGCTTGAGAGGCGAATACGTAAATGCAGGAAACGCCGCCACTGCACGGCTCGATCCCGACCTTGGATTTCCGGGGCAGAGTCGTGCTGATCACAGGCGCGACCCGCGGCATCGGTGCGGCCATCGCCGATGACCTCGAGGCAGCCGGTGCGGAATTGATTCTGACGGGGACCAATCCGGAGAAAGTCGCCGAGTTGAACCGCGACAGCGAACACCGCGGCCGGAAAGTTCGCTATCTCCAAGCGGATTTCACTGAGGACAGTTCCCTTCAAAGCCTGCTCGGCGAGTTGGATCGCATCCCAGGTATCGACGTATGCATCAACAATGCCGGCATCAACAAGATCGACCCTATCTACGACCTCACCGGCGCGGACTACGACCGCATTACGCGAGTCAATCTGCGCGCTCCCACCCTGATCTGCGGCGCGGTGTGCAAACGAATGCGGACGGCCGGATACGGGCGCATCGTCAACATCGCATCCATCTGGAGCACGGCGACAAGAGGCGGTAGAAGCCTTTACAGCACGACGAAAACAGGGCTGGTCGGCTTGACCCGGACTGTAGCCGTCGATATGGCCCCCTATGGCGTGCTCGCCAACGCTGTTTCCCCCGGATTTACTCGCACGGAATTGACGGAGTCGACGTTGTCAGCCGCGGATGCACAGACAGTATCGGCCCAGATTCCTTTGAACCGGTTCGCCGAACCGGCCGAGATCTCGAAGGTGGTCATGTTTCTCGCCAGCGAATTGAACACCTATCTCACTGGGCAGAATATCGTCGTCGATGGAGGTTTCACCGTTGTCTGACAACTTCCGGATCCATTCGCTGTTCCGCGACTACGAGGTCCGATTCGAAGACGACTTCACTGCGCGCCTGGCACCCTCGCTGCGGGACGGCGACTTCTTGATCGTCGACGCCAATGTCCGCGACTTGTACGGGCCGCGACTTCAGCCCTTTTTGGTAGAGCGAGGCCACGTCGTGGTCGAGCCTTCCGAGGAGCAGAAGAGCTACACCCAGTTGGACTGGGTAATTCAGGCTCTAATCGAGGGCGGTGTCAAGAAGAATCATCGGCTGATAGCCATCGGTGGCGGAATCGTTCAGGACATAACAGGATTCGTCGCGTCGATTCTTTACCGAGGAGTCGACTGGGTTTTCTATCCGACCACGCTGCTCGCTCAATGCGACAGTTGTATCGGTAGCAAGACGTCGATCAATTTCGGCGCTTACAAGAATCAACTCGGCGGCTTCTATCCTCCCGCGGAAATCGTGATCGATCTGAACTTCGTCGACACGCTGCCCGAATCGGCGGTGCTTTCGGGCTTGGGCGAGATGATCCACTACTTCCTGGTTTCGGGCGAAGATGACTTCCATCGTCTAAAGGCTGACTATGCGCGGAGCCTCACCGACAAAGCCGTGCTGCGAGAGTTAGTCCTGCGCAGCCTTCAGATCAAGCACACCATGATCGAGAAGGACGAGTTTGATCGAGGCGAACGCCAGGTCTTCAACTACGGCCATTCCTTCGGGCACGCAATCGAATCCCTGATGAACTATCGGATTCCCCATGGCATCGCGGTGAGTTTCGGGATGGACATCGCGAACCACATCTCAGCGCGACTCGGCTACATCACCGAGGAGCAGCGGCAGGATATGCGAGAGCTGCTTGCATGGAACTGGAGCACCACGGAACTATCCGGTATCAGCGTGGCCGACTTCCTCAATGCCCTGAGCAAGGACAAGAAGAATGTCGGATCTGAATTCCGGGTGATATTGACCCGCGGGCCGGGCCATATGTTCAAAACCGGCCTCGAACGCAACGAGACGGTCGCGGGCTGGCTGCAAACTTGGTTTGAAGAGCAAGCCGTTTGACGGCGTTTCCCAGAAGTGCCGGAGTCCAGCGGCACCGTATAGACCCCATGCAGCCGAGTTTTGGAGACAACGTGACCCTCAAGAAACGTATTTCAGCGAAGGAGTTGACGGTTGGCTCCTGGTTGTCTTTCGGCTATCCATCTGTCTGCGAGATCATGGCGACTGCGGGCTTCGACTGGATGGTCGTCGACATGGAACACACAGCAATTGACATGTCCCAAGCCCTGCAACTGATCCAGATCATCGACCTTGCGGGCTGCGTACCGCTCGTGCGCGTTGGCGAGAATGATCCGCTAGCCATCAAGAGGGCGATGGACGCAGGTGCCCACGGCGTCATTGTGCCGATGGTCAACACGCCGGCGGAGGCCCGCAAAGCGGTTTCGGCAGTTCGCTATCCGCCGTTGGGCACCCGGGGTGTGGGATTAGGTCGGGCCCACGCTTACGGGCTCGGATTCGAGCAGTACAGAGCGTGGGCGGAGGAGGAAACCATCCTCATCGTGCAGATCGAGCACATCGAAGGAGTTGAAAACCTCGAAGAGATCCTCGCGGTCGAGGGTGTGGACGGCTTTATCGTGGGACCCTACGACCTCTCCGGCTCATTAGGTCGCCCGGGAGATTTCGCCCACCCTGCCGTCGCCCATGCGTTGGAGACGGTGCGCCGGATCATGAAAGAGAGTCCGAAGGTCGGTGGCTACCACGTCGTCCATTCCAGCCAGGCAGAGTTCGTGGAGCGGATCGACCAGGGTTACAAATTTATCGCCTACGGCGACGACATGGTCTTCCTGGCCGAGAAAGTCAGTGCAGAAGCCGGCTTCGTGCAGGACCACCTTAAGGGGTGACACATGGAAATCCCTGAGGTCAAGGCCCTGATCTTCATGAAGGCCAACTCCGAACGAGTGCCTGGGAAGAATTTGCGTCCGCTGTGTGGTCGGCCCTTGTTCCACTGGATCATGGATAGCCTGAGCTGTAGCAGGTTCATCGACGAAGTGATCATCAACACCGACTCACCTGAAATCGCTGAGAGTGCCGAGCAGGCTTTCGGCGCAACGATCCACATGCGACCAGAGCGGCTCCGTGGTGACATGGTCGGCGCCTCGCCGCTGATCGAGTACGACCTCGCCAATACCGAGGGCGAATACTTTCTACAGACGCACAGCACTAATCCCATGCTCAGCAGCCAGACGATTGACAACGCCATTGAAGCGTTCTTCGGCCAGTCCGATCACGACTCGCTCTTCTCCGTGACGCCGGTGACGACACGGATGTACTGGCCCGACGGCCGAGGCATAAACCACGACCCAGATCGCCTTATCCGGACTCAGGATCTTGAACCGATCTATGAGGAGAATTCGTGCATTTATATCTTCTCCCGTGAAGGGTTCACATCGCGTCGCAACCGGCTCGGCTGCAGACCGATGATGTTTGAGATGGACCGCTATGAAGCCGTCGATATCGACTACGAATACGACTTCGCCGTCGCAGAGGCTCTAATGGCGAAGGCTGTGGACTCCCGATAGACGTGGCTGCACTGTGGCCCCACCGGTATTCCGGGCGGACGGTCGGTGGGCGACAATGAACTGGTGACTTCCCGCACGACCAGCGCCCGTCCTCAGTTGGTGATCTTCGATCTCGACGGAACGCTCACCGATTCCGCGCCGGGCATCGTGCTCAGCTTCCGCAACGCCTTGACCAAAATGGCGGTTGCGGTACCCGCCGGAGATCTGGCTACGAAGGTGGTGGGACCGCCTGTGCTGGAGACCATGTTGGCCCTCGGCTTGGGTGAGCGCGCAGAGGAGGCGTATGCGGCCTACCGGGCCGACTACACCAGCCGAGGGTGGGCGATGAACACCCTCTTCGACGGTGTCGCCGACATGCTCACCGATCTGCAGGCGGCCGGTGTTCGACTGGCGGTGGCCACCTCCAAGGCCGAGCCCATCGCGCAGCGCATCCTCGAGCACTTCGGCATCGCCGAGGTGTTCGAGGTGGTCGCCGGGGCCAGTCTCGACGGCAGTCGGGCG
>JAULZL010000072.1:0-4949 GCA_032117355.1 Candidatus Nanopelagicales bacterium | reverse complement strand
AACCGCTGTGCGTCGTAGCCATACTGGATCGCCCTGATACGCTCCGTCGGAAACCCGGTGGCAGCGAACCGTTGGGCGAGCGGGGTCGACACGGTCAGGATGCCCTCGGCCCCGAATCGTCGCGGCAGCGACAGCTCGAATCGGGTCAACGCCCGCACCACCGGCCGGGGCATCGACCACGCCGGCCAGGTCTCCATGAAACCGGTCAGGTAATCGAGGAAGTTGAAGACGATCGGAATGTCGAGATCCCGCTTCAACATCCCGGCTGCCACAGCCGAGATGGTGTGCTGGGCGAAGAGGAGGTCGAACCGGAACCCGGGTTTCCCGGCCTGTTGCTCCTGCAGTGTCCTCCGCACCAGCGCGGCGAGGGCCCTGGGGTACAGGAGGTACTTGAGGTTCCGGGCGCGGGCGTAGCGTCCCATCCTCCATGCCCGGAACGGATGCACGATAAACCCCTTCCGTGAGGCGACCTCGGCACTGTCGGGAAACTCGGGTCCGAACAGGTGCACCTCATGTCCCCTTCGGACCAATTCCTCGACCAGGTAGACGGCCTCGGCCGATCCGCCCCCGCTGGGCGGATGGAAGGGTTCGTGGGTCAGGAAGGCCAGCCGCATGGGATCCCTCAGGGCAGCGATCGGAGAAAACGCTCCAGGATGTCGGTGCCCCGCTCGAGGCTCGCGACGGAGATCCATTCCTCGGCGGTGTGGGCCTGGGCGATGTCCCCCGGACCAAAGACGACCGACGGGGTGCCGGCCTTGGCCAGAGGAGCCGCGTCGCAGAAGAAGTGGACGCCCACGGTCCGCCGCCTCCCCGCGGCGCAGCACAGGCCCCGCACCCACGGGAGGTCCGGGGACGTCTCCAGCGCCTCGCAGGGAGCGAGGCGCAGGGGCTCAAAGGAGGCCTTGAGCCCCGCATGTCTCAACAAGTCCCGCAACTCCCGCCGCACGGTCGCCTCCGTCTCACCCGGCAGGGTCCTGCGGTCGACATCGATCGTGCACGCATCGGGCACGATGTTCGGCTGGGTCCCACCCCGGATCGCCCCCACGTTGATCGTCGGACTCCCCAGCAGGGGATGGCTCCGTGTCGACAGCTGTTGCCGGTAGGTGGTCTCGAGCAGATCGACCACCCTTCCCATCCGGTGCACCGCGTTGCGTCCGAGATGGGGCGTGGCCCCATGGGCGCTCCGACCGGTCGTCTTGAGACGGAGCCAGACATCTCCCTTGTGGGCAGTGACAACCTCGAGACGGGTGGGTTCCCCGACGATGGCGAGGTCGACCGGGTGGTGATGCCGGGCATGGTGCCGGGATCCCAGCTGCTCGTTCTCCTCGTCGATGAACCCGACGAACTGGATCTCCGTGTTCTTCGGACGGCTACCGGACCGTGCCACCTTGAGGAGCGCGGAGAGCATGGCGGTCACGCATCCCTTGGTGTCGCAGGCCCCGCGACCGAAGACCCGACCTTGTCGGACCCTTGGGACCAGCTGGGACTCGAGGTTCGGGAAGCCGACGGTGTCGAGATGCGGCCCGAGCAGGATCCGGTGTTGGACCTTGCCGGGAGGGGACAGTCGGACCAGCACGTTGGACCGTCGTGGGGTGACGGTCTCGGAGGCGACATCGAGTCCAGCGGCACGGGAGACCGCCTGGACGTGTTCAGCCATGCGTTCCTCCCCGGCCCGGGGATCACCCTCGGGCATGAAGGCGGGATTGACGCTGGGGGTCGCGATGAGGTCGCAGAGCAACCGGACGGTGGGGGTTTGCATGGACGACTCCGCGACAGGGTCGCCATGGAGCCGGAATCCGCCAATCGCCAACTTGATGGGATTGACGCCTCGGTTGGATTCATGTGGCCGAGGGTGTAAGACCATTTTCTGAAGGGAGGCGAAGAATGGGTGTGTTTTGCTTGAAACCTGTCTAGCGGCTAGACAGTGTTCAGCATGAACCACGAAATTATCGCACGCCGAGCCGAGCTCCTCCGCCAGATGGCCGACCTCGACTCCATGGAACTGGGCAGCCTCAAGGCTGAGTATCGTCAGAATCCCTCGGGCCAGCCTGTGGGCCCCTACTTCAAACACCAGGTTTGGGAGCACGGTGCCAATACCAGCCGCCGTATCCCAGCTGAAGAGGCCCCTGGGCTGGAAGTCGCCATCGCCAATCGCCAGAAGTTCGAGACACTCGCCAACGAGTTCATCGAACTGACCGTGCGCCTGACCCGCGCCAGCCAGCCGGGTTCCGCTCAAAAAAAAACGACACCCGTTGTCTGCTCTCTCAAGAGGCGGAAGTCACCGAGCTGATCCACCGCTTCTCCAGCGAATGTCCTGCCGGCCCGGCCGTTCAGCAGATGGAGGTGCTGCTGCGGGCAGCCATCTTCAAGCCCGCAGCCGGTATCGTCGGCTTGCTACTCCAGCATGCGGCTGACCGGTTGGATGCAGCCTACCAACCCCGTCCCGGTGAACACCGCAAGGGTCGGGCCTGGATGGAGTTCCAATGCCTCTTCGGAACCTTCCGTCTGCAGCGCGACTACTACCATCACCCCGGCAAGCATGAGGGCCATTTTCCTGCCGATGCCGGACTCGGACTGGAAGGTCGATACACTCCGGCATTGGCGCGACTGATCTGTCTGGAGGGTGCCGACGAATCCGGCTTCGACAAGGCCGAGCGGCATCTGGCTGAAACCGGCGGCATCCTTGTGTCGGCTCGCCAGATACAACGGGTGGTTCAGCGGGTTGGCGTGGGCGCCCAAGACTGGCAGCAGCGCGAAAGCCTGGCTGGAAGCACCGACGCCCCGATCCTCTATGTCAGTGCCGATGGAACCGGCGTACCGATGCGCACAGAGGAACTGAAGGGGCGGCGGGGCAAGCAGGCCGATGGGTCGGCCAAGACGAGGCAGGTGTACCTTGGATGCGTCTTCACCCAGCACCATCGGGACGAGGAGGGACATCCCGTTCGCGACTGGGAATCGACCAGCTACATCTCCAGCTTCCAGCCCATCGATGAGTTTGGCCCCTTGCTACGACGCGAGGCCCTGCGCCGAGGCATGGGAACCGCGGGCAAGGTGGTGCTTCTCATCGACGGAGCTGCCGGACTCGAGGCCATGGGCACGAAATGCTTCAAGGACGCGGTGCAAATCGTGGACTTCTACCATGCCATGGAACATGGCGCGGCCGTGCTCGAGGCGCTGATCGGGAAGGACCACCCCGACTACAAGGGCCGGCTTCGGAACTGGGGCAAGCGCTTGCTCAAGGATCAGGTGGAGGGACTCATCCAGCGGGCCAAAAGAGAGGCCACCGGAACGTCGGTTGAGGCGACTGTTGGGGAGCGCCTAGGATACTTCGAGCGCAACATCCACCGGATGCAGTACGGAACCTTCCGTGCGGCGGGATACTTCATCGGCTCAGGCGTGGTGGAAGCCGGTTGTAAGACCGTCATCGGCGGACGGTGCAAACAGTCAGGAATGCGGTGGTCCAAGCCAGGAGCCGAAAACATCCTCGCCCTGCGCTGCATCCATAGCAGCCGCCGACTTGGGGAGTTCTGGAGACACCGCCTCGATACCCGTGCCTCTCGGAACGACTCGCTTCACCTGGCCGCCTAAAACCCGAATGAAGTTTCCTGTCCTGCACCCTGTGGCCGATCCGATCCAACCGAACACTTGACCGCCCTGTGCGGGCTTTTCTAGGTTCAACACCCTTTGTCAGCGGTGGACGTCCCGTTCCCGCGACCTGAGAAAATCCACTAGAAAAGGAACTGAATCGTGAACGTGACCGTCGAATCGCTGGGCCCCTGCCGGAAGTTGCTGCGCGTTGAGGTGCCCGTCGACCGGGTGGATGCCGCCTTCGAGGAGGTCGGTGGGCAGTACCAGAAGTACGCCCAGCTTCCAGGGTTCCGTCCCGGCAAGTCCCCGAAACACCTCGTGTTGAAGAATTTCGCCGACCGGATCGCCGAGGATACCCGCAAGAAGCTCTTCGAAGCCTCCTACCGCGACGCCACGGAGCAGCAGAAGCTCCGAGTCATCGTCACCCTCGGCGTCGAGGAGCAGTCCTTCGGCAAGGGCCAGACGTTCAGCTACACCGTCACGCTGGAGCATGCGCCCCAGTTCGAGCTGCCCGACTACAAGAGCCTCTCGGCCAAGCGCGAGACCGCGACCGCCGGATCCGCCGAGGTGGAGAAGGCCATCAACATTCTGCGGGAACAGCAGGCCTCCTACAACGATGTCACCCGTGACGTGCAGACCGGGGACGTCGCGGTGGTCGACTACAAGGGAACCTGCGAGGGCAAGCCCATCACCGACTTCAACCCCACCGCCCGGGGGCTGACCGAGAAGCAGGGCATGTGGATGCTCATCCAGGAGAACTCGTTCATCCCCGGGTTCACCGAGCAACTCGTGGGAGCTCAGGCCGGCGACACCCGTTCCGTGAAGGTCACCTTCCCCGCCGACTTCGTCATCTCCGAGGTCCAGGGCAAGGAGGGCGCGTTCGAGGTCTCGGTCACCGGCGTGAAGGAGAAGGCCCTCCCCGTCGTGGATGACGCATTCGCCAAGGGCTTCGGTGCGGCCAATGTCGAGGAGCTCAAGACCGGCGTGCAGAAGGACCTCCAGAACGAGCTGGATTTCCGTGCCAAGCGCGGTGTCCGGGACCAGCTGCTGAAGCAGCTGCTCGGGCTCGTCACGTTCGACCTCCCCGAGAGCGTCGTCTCCACCGAGACCCGCAACCTCGTCTACAACATCGTCAACGAGAACCAGCAGCGGGGCGTCGCCAAGGAGGTCATCGAGTCGAAGAAGAACGAGATCTTCCAGAGCGCCCAGACCAACGCGGTCGACCGCGTCAAGGCCGCCTTCGTCCTCAACCGCATCGCCGAGGTTGAGAAGATCACGATCTCCAACCAGGAGATCACCCAGCGGGTCCTCGCACTCGCCGAGCAGAACAACGCGCGGATCCTCACCATTCGTTGGGTCGG
>JAULZL010000071.1:0-5252 GCA_032117355.1 Candidatus Nanopelagicales bacterium | reverse complement strand
TTGGGGCGAGGACCATGCCGCCGCGGTAGATCAATGCGTGCTTGTCGTACCGGGTCGCGAGTCCGCGCCAGTTCTTGAGCTTGTTGAAGGCTCGTTCGACGACGTTGCGGTTCTTGTAGTCCTCGGCGTCGAAGCCGACCGGCCGGCCGCCGCGGGAACGGCCGATAGCGTGATCGTCCGGTTCGTCCCCGCTACCCAGCGATTCCTTGTCATTCGACCGAGCCCCCGGTGTGAGCGGTCACCTCCACTTCAGACCTCGCAGCAGTCGCCCCGTGCTGGTGAACGCGGGCGATCGTGGAACCGGCCGACACATTCCAGTCGATCTCACCCCTGGCATCCGCATCGGCCTGCCCATCGCCCCTTTCAGCGGAGGCAGCGACGGATCGATCCGAGCCCACATCTCGTCAGAAAGAACAGCGGCACGTGACAGACCCCCATAATCAGGCCCCACACTCGCTCAACATTGGAGACACGCCCTAGGGCAGTCTCTCAAAGGGTCTGCGGGCAACGAGAAGAGCGAAATCCGGCTCAGGCCTGCCGGCATCCGCACCAGTGAACTGGTGGTCGACACTGAGGCCAACCGAGCCCAATTCCTCGATCATGGCGTGAAGCTCGAATTTCGTTGACACCTCGACAAGGATCTCCTCGCCCGCTGCCAGCTGGAGCACTGAGCCGGCAAGCCGAACCTGCTGGGTTCCATTGCTGCGCAAGCGCATCTCGACGCGTTGATCGTCCGCATTCCAGGAAGGAACGTACTTGAACTTGGTCGGGTCGAAATCCGAGCCGGCCACGGTGTTGATGTTGTTGAGCACATTGCAGATGAATCGCGCCGTGAGGCCCTGGCTGTCGTCGTAGGCCGCCAGGATGCGCGCTGGATCCTTCACGAGGTCGAGGCCGAGGAGGAGCCAGTCGCCGGGGCGGAGGCTGTCGTGCATGACTGTGAGGAACCTGCGGCGCTGATCGGGCAGGAAGTTGCCGATCGTGCTGCCCAGAAATGCCAGCATCCGGGGCCCCCGGGTCGAAACGCGTGGGATGCCATCATTGAAATCGAGTCTGCCCAGTTTCCAATTCTCGGACCACGATGACTGATCCCGTGAACGGCCAGCGCGAACCCCGCATGAAGCAACTGAGGGGGGTGCGTATTCATGGTGCACAGAGACTCCAGCCGTGCGACGACTTCGCGCCTTTCCACTTCACGTACGCAACCGTCGTCCCGAACTGACCACGGCTTGCCAGCTTCCTGAACTGCTAGCGGTACATGCCCGCCTGCCCAGGGGCCAGACGTCCAAACGGAGCCCCGCCCTCCAGGTACGCCCAGATGTCGCCCTTCGAATCCATCTGGAGTGCGACATTCACGACGTGACCGACCTGCGGCTGGCGTGGCACAGACGCCCTGATCTGCTCGACCAGCGCTTCGTCGACATCGGTGAGCGTGACCGTCGTCCCCCACCTCAACTCGTGCGGCGTGCTTTCGCGGCCGGTGACGACGGGCGGGAGGACGACTAGACGAACGCCTTTGGACGGTGCCTCGGCTTCGGCCGGGCACCGCCCCGGCGTCATTTTCGCATTTCCGGGCTGTGCCAGGGGTGAGCGCGAGCCGGGTTGCCATGGGCCAGTGCGCCGCACGTCGGGCAGGGGGTGAGCATGAAACCCCCAGGCTTGCCGGGCAGTGCCGACGTGGCCTGCTACGATTTTCTATCGCCTCCGCTGCGGCGCTGCGCGCCGCCCGCCTTGAAGGGCCTTCATCATGGTGTCCATGTCGCGCGGTCCGCGCCGATTTTTCGCCGTTTTCCTGGCACTCGCCGCGATCGTCGCGGGAGCGAGCGGCTGCTCGTCGAGTGATGAACCCTCCCGGAAGGCAGGGAACCTCGGCACCCGCCTCTGCATCCTCAACAGCTGGACTGAGAAAGTGTTCGTCCAGTGGACAAAAAAGGACACCGACACCGGCACTGGTCCCGTCGTGCCGGGTATGCAGGTCTGTGCCGAAGGAACGTTTGCCGCTGGTGCGGACGTGGCGGGCGATCTCGAGTTCACGCCATCCTTTGGATCAAACCCGATCCCGATGAAGTTCGAGGCTAGAAATCCTTTGGTTGGCGCGCCCTTTGTTTCCGTCGATAGAAAGACTCCAGGTTTCAGTTGCCTCGTCAGCTATTACGACGTCGGCGATAAGCGCGTCGCTGACGACGGAACCGTACGGTTGTCTGTCGAGCGCCTTCCCGACGATCAGTGGAAGGAGTTCATCCTCATCATCGAGCCGGGCCAGCCCAGAATTAACGGGCCGCGTGATTGTGTGCCGGAAGTCTACCCATACAGCGCGTGACCTACGACGGCCGACTGGATGAGGTGCCGGGAATCTTCGCCCTGATGGACCCACTGCCAGGAGCGCTGGAGGCGTACGCGCAGCTCTCCCAGCACTTCGACGCATGGATTCCTTCCACGGCTCCGTGGGCGAACCCGTCGGCTTGGTCCGACAAGAACGAGTGGGTACGAACGCATCTGGGTCATGACGGCCCAGCTCACAAGCGCTTGATCCTCAGCCACCACGAGCACCTCAACCGCGGCGACTTCCTCATCGACGACCGCACCGCTAACGGTGCGGACCGGTTCCATGGCGAGCACGCCCATCCCCTCCAATCAGCCTTCATGACCATTGCCGCTGCCGGCCCGTTAGCCGTCTTCGCTACTCCAGACACAGTCCCCCGACTGTTGACCGCGAACGAGACCTTGTCGGTGAAGCCTTCTGGTGCTGCCATAACGTACCCGCACCATTTGCGGTTGCCACATTCGAAGCGACGCCATCACTGGCGTCGACCGCCACCGGGGTTCCAGTCGACAACTGCTCAACGATCGCCGGCACAGTCAATGCCTACTTCTTGGACGGCACGTCAGGGGCAGTGCCGGACACTTGGTTCGCGCCTAAGTCTGTGAACTGCTCGGGCTGGCCGGCGGCGCATAATCGGCCAGGTCGGGGATCAGTGGAGTCCCCCCGTTCAGATCGACGCGTTCACGCTCTATTCCCTGAGCCTCGGCCACGCTATCTGCCAGCTGGTTGTACAACGCCGAGCCCGACACCGCTGGGCAGTGGCTGTTCCGGTTCACGCCCGACCTGTCCCTCGCACACACGCTTCCTGACGACGATTGCCTCGAAGTAGCGCTGTTCAATCATGATCCTCAACGACTCGTGGCGGCCCTGGAAGCGTTCGGAGAGGTTGGGCGCTGGCTCCCCGGTGTCCGCATTTTCCAGCTTCAGCATCCCGGGGGTTGGTACACGTTCGCCTTGAGCGCCGAACCGGTCGGCTCGTGCCAACCCCGGGACATCGCAGCACTTTCCTGAAGCATCCCGAGCAAACGTCGTATAGGTCGATCTAGGCACTAGGGCGTGTCTCCGAACTCACGCGGTGAGCCAAAGAATGATTGAGGCGAGGACCATGCCGCCGCGGTAGATCAATGCGTGCTTGTCGTACCGGGTCGCGAGTCCGCGCCAGTTCTTGAGTTTGTTGAAGGCTCGTTCGACGACGTTGCGGTTCTTGTAGTCCTCGGCGTCGAAGCCGACCGGCCGGCCGCCGCGGGAACCCTTGTTCTTGCGGTTGGCTCGCTGGTCGGCCTTCTCCGGGATCACCACCTTCACGCCCCGGGCCCTGAGACTGTCGCGGTGGGCCTTGGCCGAGTAGGCCTTGTCCCCGCGCAGTGCGTCGGGGGTTGTCCGAGGCCGGCCAGGGCCGCAGCGCGGAATCCGGAGCTGGTCCAGCAGCACTGGCAATGCCGGGGAATCACCCGCATTGCCGGTCGTCAGGATCAGGACCAGCGGCAGCCCACGGCCGTCGACCAGCGCATGGGTCTCGGTTGTCAGGCCGCCGCGGGAACGCCCGATGGCGTGATCGTCCGGTTCGTCCCCGCTACCCAGCGATTCGTTGTAGTTCGACCGAGCCCCCTGTGTGAGCGGTGACCGTCACTTCAGACCCCGCAGCAGTCGCCCCGTGCTGGTGAACGCGGGCGATCGTGGAACCGGCCGACACGTTCCAGTCGATCTCACCCCTGGCATCCGCCTCGGCCTGCAAGGCGATCAGGACCGCGTCCCACGTCCCGTCCTTGCAGAAGCGAGCGTGACGCTTCCAGACCGTCTGCCACGGCCCGAACTCCACTGGCAGATCACGCCACGCGCACCCTGTCCGAAGACGGTAGATCGACCCCTCGATCAGCGTGCGGTGAGACCGCATCGGCCGACCCATCGCCCCCTTCACCGGAGGCAGCGACGGCTCGATCCGAGCCCACATCTCGTCAGAGAGAACAGCGGTACGTGACATGTCCCCATAATCAGGCCTCACACCCGCTCAACATTGGAGACACGCCCTAGCGGCCAGGGGCGGGTGCAGCGTCCTCCACCGGCGGCGGTGTCGGCTTGGGCTTCTTCGTCGACTGCGGCGTTGGGGTTGGGGCTGGGGCTGGGGCTGGCGTCACAACGACGTTCGGTGCCGCATCGGGCTGGGCGGTCGGGTTGGAGTTGCCCCCCGTCGTACCCTGCTCCGCGCCCGGCTTCGGCTTCTTCCCGCACTTGACCTTGGGAGCAGGACGATAGTTCGTGGTGATCGTCTCGCGCTTGACCTCCTGACCGTCACGCATGAACACACGATCGACGTCAATGGTGAACCCGTCCATGCCGCTTTGCCCAAGGCAGGTCTCGGACTTGTCGAAGATCTTGGTGAACGGAACGATGTTCTGCTTCGGACCGAATTCCGCCTTGATCTCGTCATAGACCTTCGTTCCCCAGAAGGTCACGTTCATCGAGGTATCCGTCATCGCAGTCGTGATGAACACGGCATTTGGGGTGTCATTCTTGAATTTCATATCGAATATTCCCCAGGCCACCGTCGCCTCGAGACCGGGCTGGTACCGCGAGATGTAGATCGAGTGGGCCTGGGTTGAGACGCGCTCGAGACCGGCGAAGAAGGCCCCGGTCCACACGGTCGTGGTGGCGGCGGACACTCCACCGCCGAGATCCTCAGCGAACACTCCACCCGAGCCAACGATGAAGCCCACCGTGTAGCCGTTCTTCTCGGTGCGCTCCTTCATCACATCGTTCATCGAGAAGGTCTCTCCGGGGAGCAGCAGTGTTCCGTTGACATTGCGGGCGGCTTGGCCGATGTTCTGCACGCGGTATGCCGCATAGGGGAACTTTTGAGTGAACGTCGACAGCTGCTCGGTCACGCCAAGGGCTCGAGCCTGCTCAGTCGTGACCGCCGGATCGCGGATCG
>JAULZL010000070.1:0-9203 GCA_032117355.1 Candidatus Nanopelagicales bacterium | reverse complement strand
ACAGCCCCGTCTCGTCGTCGAAGACCGGTGCCACCACCCCCGTGGTGGTCCGCGGCGCGAACGACGAACTGAGGGAAGTGCTGCTGGGGATAGGAGCCAAGTGCCAGAAGGCCCGCAAGCGTCAGTTCACCCGTTGTCGCGAGAATCCCAGCTTTGCGCAGGAGTTCCTCTCCACCGAACCCAGCCAGCGCGGGACGACGGGCACGCACTTGCTCCGTCCACGCACCGACGAGGCCCGGGTGGAGGTCCTCGACTCCCGTCGCCGGGACAACCTGGCGGTCCGCGCTAGGCGCCTCTCGCGAACGTAGGAACCCCTGTTCTTCAAGTTCGGAGAGTTGGTAGTCCCCGTCGTGGCCGCGCAAGTACGCCTTGCGGGTAGACGTCACCCGGCACGGTTTGTCGGACGCCGGGCATTCGGCCACGCGGGCAACGACGACCCAATGACCGTCAACTGTTTCGTCCGAGATGTCCAACTGCGCAGGAGGAGTCAGCGCGCGCGCCTTGCCGGCAAGTCCCTGCTTGAGCCCCTGAACATCAGTGAGGCCGACCGGCGTGAAGCCAGCCCGCTCGTCCAGCCCGAGGATGACGAGTCCACCACCTGGCAGGTTGGCCAGGGCACTGAGCGAGTGGGTCATCGTCGTGGGCAGCCCACCTGCGGCCGACTTCACTTCAACACCTGACGTGTCTCCACCCCCGTTGCGCAGTCGCTCCACGAGGTTGCCGAAGTCCGACACTGTCCCACCTCCCCCTAGGTGTGCTGTCCGCTTAATGTACCCCAAAAATGTACCATCTAGAATCCTAGGTACATTACGTTGGTTGATTATGCGACGAATTGGCTCTGCGATCGAGCGAGGTCGGGCAAGGACTCTCGGAAGCGGGGCCAGCCCCTGAGCGGTGCCCGCTCGGACGCCATCTCGACCTTCGTCATGGGGGGCACTACTCGACGTCGATGCGGACGACGGACAGTCACGCTAACAGCGAAGCCAACGTCAAGGATTTCGCACAACTTGGTGGAGCTGAGGGGATTCGAACCCCTGGCCTTCTCATTGCGAACGAGACGCGCTACCAACTGCGCCACAGCCCCAAGCGATCCACAAGAGTAGCAGTTCGCCCGAATGCTTCCGGCGGCGTCACTTCCCGTTGGAAACTACCCGTTGGCAGCTACCCATTGGCAGCCCGACGGTCCCGCGGCCCGTCACCGCGAATGATCGGGATCGGCGCAGTCTGGGCGCGATAGTCGATCCTGGTGCCAAGTTCGATATCGCGGCGCTCCATCTCCTCGGCGAGGAGCATCTCCTGGACTTCGGTGTCACGCCGCTTGCGGGCAACTGTGTCCCGGCGCTTCTGGGCGACGGTGTCGCGGCGACGCTGGATGTCGGTGTCGCGGCGACTGCGCGAGGCGACCCCCGTTCGCGTTGCTCCGGCAGCCGAGACGAATGCAGGCCGAGCTGCGGGAGTGTCACGGCTTCCCGTCACGACCTCCACGGCCGCGGGACGTCGGCCACTGCGACGGACAATGTCGACCGCCGGGATTTCATCAGACCAAAGCGGGGCGGTGCCACCGATGCGCTGCCCCTCGTAGATGGCGAAAGGGTGCATGGCTTCATTGGCCGCAACTCGGGAGGTCCCGATCAGGTAGCCAAGCAGGGCCATGGCAAAGATGATCGGCAACCAGCGTGAGGTCACATCGACAAAGGTCAGCACATGGGCGATCACCAGGGTTGCCATGCCGCCCATCAGCACGATGGCCCGAAACCGCCTGCGGGCGGCAACGGCCTGGATGTAACTGCGATGCTGCTCCCATAGCCACTCATCGCCACCGAGTTCGGCTACCCGGCCGTCTTTCGGACCAACCGGCACATCTGAACTGGCGCCGCTGCTGAGCAGTTGCATGGCCGCACTGAACTGGGTGGTGGAACGGACTTCACTGCCCTGGTCATGCCGGCGCAGCCACATCGGGATGAGGACGGCCGCCCACAGCGCAATGATCACGAGGTAGATCAGGCCGGCCACGATTCGTACGCTAGAGGCCCGAGTCCCCACTCACGCGGAAGCGAAGCGCAAGCGCTCGGCGTGTCGCACTGAGGTGCATGTGTGCAAGCCCCCGGACCCGCAACAGTCAGGCAACCAGGCGCCGACGAATAGTCCTCCAGTGGTCAAGAACACCCAGCGGATACTCCCCCTCCAGCACAACGTAGGTGATGTGATCCCGCCATTGGCCATCGATGTGGAGGTACTCCGGCCGACGGCCCTCTTCATGGATTCCGAGCTTCTCCACCACTCGGCGGGAGGCCTGGTTCTCCGGGCGGATGTTGATCTCGATGCGATGTAGGCCCAACACATCCAGGCAATAGTCGATCGCCATGGCGACAGCCGTCGGTGCCAGGCCCCGTCCGGCAACTCGCTGGTCGACCCAGTACCCGATGTAGGCCGATCGAAGTGAACCGTAGGTAATGCCGCCGACCGTCAACTGCCCGGCGAACTCTCGGTCGAGGGTGATGACCCACGGGATCATCCGACCCTCGCGAAGTTCCGTTCGCATGCGCCTGACCATCGCTCCGAAGGTCTGCGGGATCTCCTGCGCTGCAATCCCACTTGGCGGCACCGTCGCTTCCCAGGGACGCAGCCAGTCCTGGTTGCGCTGTCGGCAGTCGCGCCATGCCAGGGCGTCGCGGTGCCGGATGAGGCGCAGTCCGACGCGGCCATCGATGGCTCGCGTCTCCACCAGGGAAATCTGCCTGGTCATCCCAGACCGTTGACGAAGTCGCGAAGCCAATCGCGTAGGGCTGGCCCCAGATCCTCCCGCTCCGACGCGATCATGATGCTCGCCTGCAGGTAGGAAAGTCGATCACCCGTGTCATACCGCCGACCGGAGAACACCAGTCCATGCACCCCACCCCCCTGCTCAACCGGGGTGGTCGCCAGGACTCTGAGGGCATCGGTCAACTGAATCTCGCCCCCGCGACCAGGTTGCGTCGTGCGAAGGACACCGAAGACCGCCGGGTCAAGTAGATAGCGGCCGATGACGGCGTACGCACTTGGTGCATCCGCGGCCTCCGGCTTCTCGATGAGATCGGTGATCACGACAACATCGTCCTGCGCGGTGCGGACGATGGCCGGGCACCCATAGAGCGAGATGCTCTCGCGAGGCACCTCCATCAGGGCGACGACCGAACCGCCGAATTCCTCTCGAACCGCCATCATTCGAGGAAGGATCGGGTCGCGGGGGTCGATCAGGTCGTCTCCGAGGAGTACGGCGAACGGCTCGTTTCCGACATGGTTTTCGGCGACGAGCACAGCGTGACCGAGGCCCAGCGGATCCCCCTGGCGCACATAGTGAATTCGCGCAAGATCCGTCGATTCGTTGACCAGGCTCAGCCGACTGTGATCACCCTTGCTCGCCAGGGCCTGTTCGAGTTCGAGGTTGCGGTCGAAGTGATCTTCGAGGGGTCGCTTGCTTCGACCCGTAATGAAGAGGATGTCGTCGAGTCCGGCAGCCACCGCCTCTTCAACCACGTACTGAATGGCCGGCTTGTCGACGACCGGGAGCATCTCCTTTGGGGTTGCCTTGGTCGCCGGAAGGAAGCGCGTTCCGAGCCCGGCCGCCGGGACGACCGCCTTGTGAACCTTCCCCGCTCCGACCCGCTCAGCAGCGTCACCCATGGCAGGACGATAGCCGCCGTGGTGCGGCACGATGTCAAGATGGCCGATCCGGATGATTCAGTCGCGCTGGAAAAGGCCGCGCTGAGGGCTCGCCTGCGCCACGCACGGGCAGTTCGGAACCCGGTCGATCGGGTAAGGGACTCGACGTCACTGGCCGAGCATGCACTCACAGCCGCCGACCGGGCCCGACCGGGAGCCTCCGTGGTGTCCTCCTACTGGTCTATGCCCACCGAGCCGGAAACGGACGAGCTGATCCACCGACTGATGGGGCGCGGGACGCAGGTGCTCGTCCCCCGGGTTGCGGGCGGCTCACGACTCGAGTGGCTGCCCGCCCAGGTGGAGGGAGGGACAGTGACCGGCAACTACGGCATTCGCGAACCGGTGGGCAGACCCGGGGAGTCGGCCAGCCTTGCCGACTGTGCGGTGATCTTTCTCCCGGCCCTTGCGGTTGACCACATGGGGACCCGGCTTGGCCAGGGAGGTGGCTACTACGACCGCGCACTGGCGGGCATTACTCGCTATGCCTGCGGTGGTCCCCTCCGGATCGCCCTGGTCTTCGCGGACGAATTACTTCCGTCGTTGCCATCGGAGCCACACGACATTCGCGTGGACGCGATCGCAACGCCGATGGGCGTCACCTGGATCGAATCACGGTGATGCGGGCTTAAGCGTGAGTACGTCAACCGTCGACTCCTCAATCGCGTTGCGACTAAAGGCCCATGGGTACTGCTCCCCGGTGCGCCATGACTCCGCCTGATCGACGTAGTGCGCATTGAAGGCATGACCACTGGCGCCGGTCAGGTTAACCCAGGTGGAGTTGTCGAAGTTCGCCAAGTCGATGACCTGGCGCATGCTGGGCACCCAGTCGACGACATAGCCGTTCTTGGGCGTCCAGCCGGTCGCGTTGACGATCGCCTCGCCGCCGGCAACCTCGAGCGGGCCACGATTGAACAGCCACTCGATCGGGGCAATCCCGCTCTTGCCAAGGGTCTGATTGGTCAGTTCAAGGGTGTGCAGACCACCCCAGGTCCAGTCGGCCGGGTTTGAACCCTGAAGGTCGTTCAACTCCTGGACAGCAGCGACGATGCTCGCCTGAAGGGTTTCATCACGGGATTGGGTACCGCCCACCGTGCGGTCGTCCCACCAGAAGGCATTCGGATCGGCCCAGATGTCCTGAATCACCTGCCAGTAGCGATCACCACCACTCGCGTAGATGAGGTCTGTGTCGGCGGCCGAGTCGAACATCCGAGTCACCATCTGACGCCATACCGCATTAAAGAAGGCCGCCGGTGCCGAGTCGGTGGGCTGGGTGAAGTCCCAGTCCTTGAGCAGGGCCACCGCCTCTGTCGTTGGGTCCGTTGTCGGCAGGGCCACCAGCTTGGGGGCGAGGAAGGCCGCGAGTTCATTCCACGAGTCCATCTGGATCTGCCGCAGTTGCTCGGGCGAAACCTTGGCGCCATCGGCTGTCGCGGCCGTGATGAGGTCGACGATGCGCTGGGAGCGCGAGCCGTAGGCCCAGTCATCCGTGAGGAAGTACGGGTAGTCCGGTCCGATGACGGCCTGGTTGGCCGTGACAATCCACCCCTCCGGTGGATTCAGGACGGACGGCAGCGCCTCGAAGGGCACGGTGCCACTCCATGCGTAGCGCGAATCCCAGCCGGGGACGGGCCACTTGCCGTCGTATCCCTCGCGCACCGGAATGGCCCCCGGGGCCTGATAGCCGATGTTTCCGTTGACGTCCGCGTAGAGCAGGTTCTGCGCCGGGACGGCGAGGGATTGACCCGCCTTACGGAACTGGCTCCACGAACGCGCGGTGTTCAGCAGGTCGAAGGCGTCGAAGGTTGGCGCAGGCGTCAGGGCCGTCCAGCGCAGGGCCACCGCGTATCCCGCTCCACGCGATGGCGCCTGCATCAGGCTCGAAGAAGTCCCGGGGGCGGGCACCGGGGCGTCGGCGCCCACCGCAACGTAGTCATCGATGTCCGCCACATCGGAGATGATCGGCCCGTTCGCCGTCTCGCGGACAGTGATGGTGACCGGATCTCCCCCGGCAACCTTGATCACCTCGGACCGGGTGGTCATCGGGACGAGCTGGCCGTCACGGAGTGACTCGTTGCCGTCCACCTGCTCCAGGACGAGGTCGGTGACGTCTGGGCCCAGGTTGGTGAAGCCCCAGGCAATAGTGTCGTTGTGGCCGATGAAGACTCCGGGCAGTCCCGCCATCGTCCAGCCGGTCACGTCATAGTTGCAGTCGTCGGTGACGGTCGTGCACTTCAGGCCCGACTGGTACCAAAGGCTCGGCATGCTCGGCGCTAGGTGCGGGTCATTCGCGAGCAGGGGCTTGCCCGTCGATGACTGCTCACCGTTGACCGCCCAGGAGTTGGAACCGATGCCCGGGCCCGTTGGTCCGAGCCACCGGGTGAGCGATGCGGTCGCTGTTTCGACGCGGCGGAGCGCCGGCAACATGTCGTCGGTCATCTGAATCGGCACGGATGAACCAGCAGAGCCTGATGTCGGCCGGGCCGTCTGGTCGAAGACCCCGTCGACGACGGCGCCGATCTCCACGATGGGTCGATGTTGGGCGTACGGGTAGGGCGGGAACAACTCCTCGGTGTGCTCCACCCCGACCGACGCGGACATCACCGACCGATAGACCTCGTCCGTCATGTTGCCGCGGAGGTCCCAGGCCAATGCCTTCAGCCAGGCAACCGAGTCGGCTGGCTGCCACGGCTCCGGCTGATAGTCGGAGTTCTGCAGGCCGAGTACGGCGTACTCCAGGCTCAGGGCCTGACCACTGTGGTCGGCGAGATAGGCGTTGACCCCGGCGGAATAGGCGTCCAGGATGCGTCCCGACCGCTCGGAGAGCATGCCGACCTCCTGCTCGGCGATCCGCCGCCAACCCAGGGTGCGCAGGAAGGAGTCGGTGGTGACCTGACTGGCGCCGAACATCTCCGACAGTCGGCCCGAGGTGATGTGCCGTCGGACATCCATCTCCCAGAACCGATCCTGGGCATGGACGTACCCCTGGGTATAGAAGAGATCCTCGAGGTTGTCCGCGTAGATCTGCGGGATACCGAGGTCATTGCGCATCACGGTCACCGGCGCGGTGAGCCCTTCGACCGCTACCTCCCCCGAGACCTGCGGGAAGGAAGCCCGCGTCAGATGGATTCCGTATGCGAACACGGCTCCAGCGACGAGGACGAGGGCGAGGACAGCAATGCCGAGGACACGAAACAGGGTGCGCACGGCACTACCGTAGAGATCAGCCGGCGAGCGCGCGGGCAGATGCCCATGCGGCCAGGAACGCCCCCGTGCACGCGATTGGCATCACGAGGACAGCCGACCAAAAGACTGGTCGGGTAGATCGCCACAACCCAAGGGATTCCCAGATGAATCCCGAGAAGGTGGTGAAGGCACCGCAGAAGCCGATGATGACCAAGGTGCGCACCTCGCCCTCCGTCACGGCCAAGGCAACCCCGGCCACCAGTGAGCCGATCACGTTGACCGTGAGCAGGCCCCAGGGGAACGCACCGACCCGCGTTGTCGTGCGACCGGTCACCCATCGATCGACCAGGAATCGCAGCGGTGCACCAACAGCGGCGCCAATGATGACGGCAAGCACCGTCATGTCTGCGCCTCGGCAGGCAGGTCCCGCTCGATGAACCAACGGCCCAGGGCGGCGGCGGCGAGCCCACCGACCATCGTCGCGGTCAGGTAGCCCACCCCGGACCCAATGTGGCCGGAGTCAAGGAGGATCCCGGCCTCCAGCGCCAACGCCGAGTAGGTCGTGAACCCACCCAGCACGCCGGTGATCACGAAGGGGCGCAACCAGGTCGGGCCCTGCCTCAATTGCGGCAGCGCCGCCAGGGCCCCAATCGCCAGACATCCCATGACGTTGACGGCAAGGGTCGCCCAGGGCCAGCCCGCCCCGTTCCAGGGGGGCTGCAGGCTCTCGATCCCCAGACGGCCGACCGAGCCGACCGCTCCGCCGATGCTGATCGCCACCAGGGTCGTGCGCACGCGGGCACCGTACGGGATGGAATTTGTGCCCGCCGGCATGCATGGCACACTTAGCACTCGGCTTACGGGAGTGCTAGGAGTCCCCAGCCCCGGATCGTCATCGAAGGAGCATCGTGCCCACGTATGAATACGCCTGCTCGAACTGCGACACCACCCACGAGGTGCAGCAGAAGATGACCGACGCCACCCTCACGGAATGTCCGGCCTGCCATCAGCAGACCCTGCGCAAGATCTTCACAAACGTCGGGGTGGTCTTCAAGGGATCGGGCTTCTACCGAACTGACTCGCGGGACAGCAGCAAGAAGTCCGACAAGGGTTCGTCGACCTCATCCGGTTCGTCCGGTTCGTCAAGCTCGGATTCGGCTGGGTCTTCCAGCGGTTCATCGGGCTCTGGCGGGAGTTCCGGGGCCTCGTCGAGCGGTTCCACCGGGTCGTCAGGGTCCGGGTCATCAGGGTCAGGGTCGTCAGGGTCCGGATCATCGGGCTCCAGTTCTTCAGGTTCATCCGGTTCCGGGTCGTCCAGCTCGAGCAGTACGTCCGCATCCACCTGATCTCACCCTGCCTGTGGATAACGGGTTGGCCTGATGGGGCTGACCGCCTAGCGTGCCGGGATGCCACCGCAGCCCTTTGATCGACGCGAACTGCAAAGACTCATCAACCGGTATCGACGCCCACTTGCCGCCATCTGCGCGGGTCTGGCGGTGCTCATCGCCATGTCAGTCATTCGGGTCGAGAGCCAGGAGCCGGCCCAGCCGGCCGTTAATCTCTCGGGCCCGGCGGTCGGTGAGGTCGCCGTCCCGGTCATCGTGGGCAGTTCGCAGATTGCCTCCATCGCATCGGGCGGAGACTACGTCGACATCCTTGCCGTCCCGAAGGAGTCAATCGCCGAGTCGTCAACGGCAGCGACGATCGTGGCCCGGCGTGCTCGCGTTGTCGAGAGCGGATCTCCAGGCGGGGGCTTCATGCCGGCTTCAGGGGGCATGCTGGTGGTTGCGGTCGATGAGTCGACCGCACTCGCGATAGCCGATGCTTCCTCGTGGGCGGACCTATCGATCGCCGTGCATCCGGCTCGCTAGCCGACGTGATGCGGCGGCACGTCAGCAAGTAACTGCTCATCCATCGATCCAAAGCCACCCGCCTCATCGCTGGTCTGATCCGGCAACAGGTCGATGTCGAGAGTCACTGCCGGTGCCCTTGATGACCCGAGGGAGGTGAGTCCTTCGTCGATAGCCGATGCGATCAGGCCTATATCCTCGCGAGTGACCACGAAGGTCGGCGACACCTGCACGGATCCATCGGCGAGCATGCGCGTGATAACGCCACGTTCGCGCATGGCACGCACCAGCCGAAGCCCCAGGTCGGGCTGCTCGGCGAGAATGCCGGGGTCAAGTTGCACGGCCCCAAGCAGGCCAACCCCGGCTCGGACGGAGATCACGAACCGATGGTGCCGAAGGGGTGCCAGGGCGGCCCCCAGGGCCAGTTGATTCTCCGCGACCCGGCCGACGAGGTTCTCTCCCTCGATG
>JAULZL010000069.1:0-26218 GCA_032117355.1 Candidatus Nanopelagicales bacterium | reverse complement strand
GGTTGAGATGGCCTCAACCCGGGCAATATGCCTGGCCAGGGCCTCGGGCTGATGCCGCCACGAGACGATTGCCCCGCTCGGCACATGATGCAGCTCCACCCGGGTGCACGGCCGCTTCAATGATTGCTGGACGCACAATGCGTAGATGGCCAGGGCCATCGACCCGCGAACCTCGTCCTCTCCGGGGACTCTCTTACCGGTCTTGTAGTCGACCACGACCAACTCATCGGAGTCATCCACTGAGTCCAGGCGGTCGATGCGACCGGTGAGGGACTGGCCGTCGGTGCGGGCACCAAGGGTTCGCTCGCAACTCACCGGCACAAAGTCGGGTGCCAGTTGCTGGACATAGTGCCAGGTCATGGACGTCGCAGCGTCGCGCCACTGCGATGAATGAACTTCGTCCCGAAAGCCAATGGAGCGCCAGCGCTCGGCCGTCAGCTCGGCCATCCTCGACCGGCTGCGTCTGGTGATCGGCTCATCCCACCAGTCGCGCAGCACATCGTGGATGGAGTTGCCCATCGACAGGTGCGCCCAGGTACTCGTCATCGGTGTCCGCTGCACGTACTGAAACCAGAACTTCCGCGGGCAATCGAGCCAGGCATTGATCTTGCTGGCCGACACGGGATAGAGGCGTTGACCAGTCATGGCGTGACCGTATGAGCGGATGGCCGGTGACGCAATCACCACGCAGGGCCCTGTGGACTCGGGCCCTGTGAGCGCGGGACCTGCGCGCGCATGCGCTGCGTTGTGCCGTCACCTCGGAGCCAGGATCCCCCAGTCGATGAGTACTTCCACCAGCCCACTGGTGACGGTTAGGGACGGGAAGTCGTCCGGATGAACGAAGCGGGCATCCAATGCGTCATCGCCAGCGACAAGCGGAGCCACCTCCACGACCTCAGCGAGGAAGTCCCGGATCACGTACCGGCCACCGGCGGGAGCATCGCGGGTGACCTTTCCCACTTCGCGCAGTACCCGTACCCGCAGGTTGGTCTCCTCGCGGACCTCGCGCACGATCGCATCGACGGCGCTCTCGCCCGGCTCAACCCGGCCGCCGGGGATCGACCACTGGCCCTGGGCTGGCGGATTCGCGCGCTGCACCATCAACAAGCGACCCTGGGAGTCGAGCACGATCGCGCCTACGCATGGAATGTCGCCGATGGATCCGTCGAGCGACACGGTCAACTCCAAAGTCCACGTGGCAGGTCATCGAATAGGGGCGCCTTCACCGTACTCTTGGCATCGCATCGGACGATCCGCTCGATGCAAGCCTGAGATGCGTTGGCATCGACGAGTGTCAAGGGGCAGTGCATGGCTGGGCAGGATCCGCAGTTCAGCTTGAGCGACCGGTACCTCATCGAGAACGGCACCATCTACCTCAATGGCCTGCAAGCGATGGTTCGCCTGCCCCTCGATGTTGCCCGACGAGACCATCGCGCCGGTCGGCAAACGGCTTCCCTGATCACCGGCTACGAGGGCTCCCCACTGGCGGGCTACGACCTTGAGCTTGCCCGCTGGCAGGGCCTGCTGACCGACCAGCAGATCGTCTTTCGGCCAGCCCTCAACGAGGAGCTCGCGGCCAATGCCGTGATGGGGTCGCAGTTGGCGTCGGCGTCATCTCGTCGGACGAATGACGGCGTTGTCGGCTACTGGTACGGAAAGGCACCGGGACGCGACCGAGCCACCGATGCCCTGCGCCACGGCAACCTCGGCGGCGCCCATCCTGACGGTGGGGCGCTGGTGTTCGTGGGCGATGACAGCGTCGCGAAGTCATCAACCGTCCCGAGCAGTTCGGAAATGGCACTCGCCGAACTCGGCCTGCCCGTCCTGTCACCATCGAACCCGCAGGATGTCCTTGACCTAGGTGTCCACGGGGTTGAGATGTCTCGGTTCAGCGGCCTGTGGGTGGGCATGAAGATCGCGACGAATGTTGCCGACGGCGGGGCGACCACCCACGTCGCTATCGATCGTGTCACCCCGGTTCGGCCTGATGACCACATTGGCGGTAGGCGCTACGAGCACGAAGTGTCGGCCCAGTTTCTGCAGCCGACCCTTGCCCGACTCGAGCACTCGCTGCTGAACGAGCGGCTCGACCTCGCACGCAGATACTCCGTCGCGAACGGGCTGAACCCCGTTACCGGGGCAGGCTCAGGTGCTCGGGTGGGCATCATCGTGTCGGGGATGAGCTATCTGGACGTCAAGCAGGCCCTAGGCGAACTCGGCCTCGATGACGCAGATCTCGACCGGCTCGGCGTCAGGATTCTCAAGCTCGGGATGGTCTATCCACTTGATCGAGGCGAGATTCGGTCCTTTGCCGAGGGCCTCGCGGAGATCATCGTCGTCGAGGAGAAGCGCTCCTTCATCGAGGCCGGAGTCAAGGAGATCCTCTACCGCCAGCCCGGGGCGCCCGCCGTGAGCGGCAAGAAGACTCCCCAGGATGAGCCGCTGCTTCGGGCCGACGCCGACCTGACCCCCGAGATCATCGCCGCGGCTCTCGGGCAGCGCCTGAGCCTGCACATGGAGCTTCCCGTCCTCGTCGAGACACCTGTCGCGACTCGACCGCCACTCCCCTCGCCGCTGCCGCTGCTTCAGCGGACCGCCTACTTCTGCTCGGGCTGCCCGCATAGCCGATCGACGCGCACCCCGGAGACATCACTCGTGGGCGGTGGCATCGGCTGCCACACCATGGTGATCTCCATGCCGCGAAGTCGGACGGGAACCCTCATCGGCTTCGCGCAGATGGGCGGCGAGGGAGCCTCCTGGCTGGGGATGGAGCCCTTCGTTGCGGACGAGCACCTCATCCAAAACCTGGGAGATGGGACCTTCCATCACTCCGGGAGCCTGGCGATCCGAGCAGCCGTTGCCGCTAAGTCCCACATCACCTACCGCCTGCTCTACAACTCGGCCGTCGCCATGACGGGCGGGCAGACGCCCGTCGGGGTGATGACCGTCCCGAAGATCGCCGACGTGCTGCTGGCGGAGGGTGTCCAGCGCATCGCCATCACCACGGAGGACCCACGTCGATACCGCAAGGTGTCACTACCCAGCGGCGTCCGCGTCTACCACCGCGACGATGCCGAGAAGGTCCAGCGCGAGCTGGCGAAGGTGCCGGGCGTCACCGTCCTGATCCACGATCAGGAGTGCGCAACAGAACTGCGTCGCAAGCGCAAGAGGGGAATACTCCCCGAGCCACCCGAACGTGCATACATCAACCAGCGCGTATGCGAGGGCTGCGGGGACTGCGGGCAGAAATCCAACTGCCTGTCCGTGGAGCCGGTCGCAACCGAGTACGGTCGCAAGACGCGGATCCATCAGTCCTCGTGCAACAAGGACTACTCCTGCCTGCAGGGTGACTGCCCCTCCTTCATCAGCGTCGTCCCGGCACCGAGCGCGAAGGCTGCACCACGACCAGTTGTGCCCAGCATCAGCGGGGCGATTCTTCCGCTGCCACTTCCAGGCTCCGAGCGCAATGACTTCAACATCCGGCTCACCGGCATCGGTGGCACGGGAGTGGTCACAACCGCGCAGATCATCGCGATGGCAGCCGTCGCCGGCGGTCGATTCGTGCAATCCCTCGACCAGACGGGGCTTTCACAGAAGGGCGGCGCCGTCGTATCCGACGTGCGCATCTGCACAATGCCGGTGGAGCAGGCGAACAAGGTGGGTGCCGGCCAGGCAGATCTCTACCTCGGCTGCGACCTGCTGGTTGCTGCCCAACCCACGAATCTCAGCGCTGCCTCGCCGATCAGGACGATTGCCGTGGTCTCAACTTCGCAGACCCCCACCGGCTCGATGATTACCGACCCCTCAATCACCTACCCGAACACCATCGACACCGAGCATCAGATCAGCGCAATGACGATTGCTGAGCGGAGCACCTACGTCGATGCCCGCCAATTGTCCCTCGACCTGTTCGATGACGACCACTACGCGAACATCCTGCTCGTCGGCATCGCCGTCCAGAGCGGTGCACTACCCCTCGACCCGGCACTTCTCGAGCGGGCGATCACCCTGAACGGGGTTGCCGTCGATCGAAATATTCAGGCCTTCCGACGAGGCCGCCAGTGGGTTGCCGATCCCGAGGCCGTGCACGGGGAGATCGCCTCAATCCAGGCGCCACCCGTGCTTCCCGTCGTTCACCCGAAGTCCGCCGATATCGCCGAGGCCGTCCGAGCCAATCCTGATTCAGAATTGGCCACCCTGGTCCTCGCGCGAACCAATGACCTCATCGGCTACCAGAACGCGGCATACGCCACTCGCTACGCGGCCGCGATCGAGCAGGTGCGCGCGGCCGAGGCAGCCATCGATCCCGACTCCACCCGGCTAGCCCGGGCGGTGGCCCAGTACCTCCACAAGGTGATGGCCTACAAGGACGAGTACGAGGTCGCCCGACTCTCCGTCGATCCGCTCCTCGCCGCGGACCTGCAGGCACAGTTCGGACCGGGCTACCGGATCAACTACCAGTTGCAGCCCCCAATCTTGCGCGCTTTCGGGCTGAAGCGGAAGATCAACGTCAACGGCGCCTTCCAGCCAGTGTTCGAGTTGCTCTATGCGATGCGGTGGCTGCGCCGCACTCCCCTGGATCCATTCCGCCACGCGAAGGTCCGCCGCACGGAGCGGCGGCTCATTCGCGAGTACCGGTCGACGATCGAGGCAGTCCTCCGCGACCTCACCGCGGCCAACCTCGACTCCGCGATCGCGATCGCCGAACTGCCGGACATGATCCGCGGCTACGAGGACATCAAACTGGAGAGCGTCACTCGATACCGCGTCGCTCGCGCCGAATTGCTCGAGAAGTTCACGACGCCAATGGCCGTCGACCCGATTTTGGTCTGAAGCCCTACCCGCGTAATCGACCTGTCTGGACCGAAAAGCTAGAGGGTGGCCTCATCCAGATCGAGGAAGAGGGTGTCCCGCTGCTCCAGGAGGTCCAGGGATGGCTCGATTCGCGGCAGTTCGTAGGTGAAGAAGTAGCGACCAGCCGCAATCTTGCCGCGGTAGAACGCATCCTGTCGTCCACTGGCCACCGTCATCTGCTCTAGCCACATCCACGCGATGACCAGATGGCCAACGGCATCGGCGTACAGGGTCGAGTTCGCCAGTGCAACGCGGGCATCGCCGTCGGCCCAGAGCTTCTCGGTCACCGCGACCACCCGCTCGGCTGCCGAGTTGAGAGTGGCTGCATAGTCCGCAAGTGCAGCCGGCGCGCGCGACGCTGAGGCAGCAATCGTCTCCACGAGCAGGCGCAGGCCCGCACCACCGTGCATGATCACCTTGCGGCCAAGCAGGTCGATCCCCTGGATCCCATCGGTGCCCTCGTGGATCGAGTTGAGCCGGTTGTCCCGATAGAACTGCTCGACCGGGTACTCCCGGGTGTACCCGTATCCACCATGGACTTGAATCGCCAGGTCGTTTGCCTTAAGGCACCACTGGGAGGGCCAGGCCTTGACGATGGGGGTGAGGACGTCGAGCAGCAGGCCAGCGCGGTCCCGCTCCTCCTGCGTCGGTGCAGTTACCTGCTCGTCGATGAGCTTCGAGGAGTACAGGACGAGGGCCAGCCCACCCTCGACATAGGACTTCGATGACAGCAGCATCCGCCGCACGTCGGCGTGATTGATGATCGGAGTCTGCGGTGAGGCCGGATCCTTCTGCCCGATGAGTCGGCCCTGCGGCCGATTGCGCGCATAGTCCAGGGCGTGCAGGTAGCCCGTGTAGCCGAGGGCTACGGCGCCGGCTCCAACACCGATGCGTGCCTCATTCATCATGTGGAACATGTACTCCAGGCCGCGGTTCTCCTCGCCCACGAGGTAGCCGATCGCCCCCGATTCACCCTGCGGCTGGTAGGTGCCCTCACCGAAGTTGAGGATGGTGTTGACCGTTCCGCGGAAGCCCATCTTGTGATTGATGCCCGCTAGCACCACGTCATTGCGCTCCCCCAAGGTGCCGTCATCGTTGACGAGGAACTTCGGCACGATGAACAGCGAAAGCCCCTTGACCCCGGCCGGTGCGCCGACGGTGCGAGCCAGGACGAGGTGCACGATGTTCTCGCTGAGATCGTGATCGCCACCCGAGATCCACATCTTGTTTCCGAAGACGCGATACGAGCCATCAGCGACGGGCACCGCACGAGTGGTGACGTCCGCCAGTGAGGATCCGGCCTGCGGCTCGGACAGGCACATCGTCCCGAAGTAGCGACCATCCAGAACGGGCCGGACGAAGTGATCAATCTGCTCGGGGGTGCCGTACTCGCACAGCAGTCCGGCATTGGCCATGGAGAGAAGCGGGTAGGTGGACGACCCGATGTTGGCCGCTTGAATCCAGTTGAAGGCCGCGCGCAGAACGACGGCGGGCAACTGGCCCCCACCAATCGAAGCATCCAGGGTGCCAGCCTGCAGGCCGGACTCGGCGAAGGCCTGTAGCGCCTCGCCAACCTCCGGGATCACATGAACACTGGTGCCGTCGAACTCCGGCTCGTTCTCATCGCCCTTGCGGTTGTGCGGGGCAAAGTCATTGGCGGCAAGCTGCTGGGCCAATTCGAGGACGGCGTCGAAGACTTCCCTCGAATGCTCGGAGTACCGCGGCCGGCTCGTCAGCGACTCGACATCCAGCCACTCGTACAGCAGGAAGTCCACGTCCCGCTCGGACATGATTCGTGACTTCATCGGCTCGGCCATCAGGCTCCTCCTCCAGATATCGATGCGCGGCGCGCACCCTGACGTGCAAGTTCGGTCTTCGCGAGGGCGTTCTTATGCACCTCGTCCGGTCCGTCGGCGAACCGCAGGGTCCTGATGCCTGCAAAAGCTTCGGCGAGCGGGAAGTCCTGGCTTAGGCCACCTGCCCCATGGGCCTGGATCGCCTTGTCGAGAATCCACTCGACCGTGATCGGCGTAGCGATCTTGATCGCCTGGATCTCCGAATGGGCACCCTTGTTGCCGACGGTGTCCATCAGCCAGGCGGTCTTCAGCACGAGTAGACGCAACTGCTCGATCCTGACCCGAGACTCGGCAATCCAGTCGCGTACGACGCCCTGGTCGGCCAACGGCCTGCCGAATGCCACTCGGCCACTCACCCGGTCGCACATCAATTCGATGGCGCGCTCGGCGATCCCAATCGATCTCATGCAGTGATGGATCCGGCCGGGGCCAAGTCGGGCCTGCGCGATGGCGAAGCCGGCACCCTCCACACCGATGATGTTCGATGCGGGGACGCGAACGTCGGTGAACACGATCTCCGCATGGCCGCCGTGGCTGCGATCGTCGTAGCCGAAGACCTCCATGCCCCGCTTCACTACAACCCCGGGACGATCCCGCTCGACCAGGATCTGGCTCTGCTGACGATGCCGCTCCGCCGTCGGATCGGTCTTGCCCATAACGATGAAGATCTGTGCATCCGGGTTCATCGCGCCGGTGATCCACCACTTGCGACCGTTGATGACGTACTCGTCCCCGTCGCGCACGATGCTCGTCGCGATGTTGGTGGCATCGGAGGACGCAACATCGGGCTCGGTCATGGCGAAGGCCGACCGGATCTCGCCGCGCAGCAGCGGCTCGAGCCAGCGCTTCTTCTGCTCGTCAGTGCCGAAATCGGCCAGTACTTCCATGTTTCCGGTGTCCGGGGCCGAGCAGTTCAGGGCCGGTGGCGCCAGGTGGATCGAGCGGCCACTGATCTCTGCCAGCGGCGCGTACTGCAGGTTTGTCAGCCCCGCGCCCTGGGCACCGGGGAGAAAGAGGTTCCACAGTCCACGCGCCTGGGCGGCAGCCCGCAGTTCACTGATGACGGGAGTTCGAGACCATGCCCAGGGGTCGTCGAGTTCAGCGAGTTCGCGGGAGAAGCGGCCCTCATTGGGGTAGACGTCCTCCGCCATGAATTCCAGGAGGTTCGCCTGCAGTTCAACCGTCCGGTCGTCATACCCGAAGTCCATTACGCACTCCCACTTCTCGATTCATCGTTCGTAACGGCTGAGATCCCCCGGAGGAAGAGAGGCTCGATGATCCCACCAACCCCGTCGAAGCCGTCACCGACGGTACCGCCGTCCAGAAAGCGGCGTTGGATACCCGCCACGATCACGGCGAACTTGAAGAATGCCAGGCCCACGTAGAAGCCCATGTCGGAGGTGTCGCGCGTGGATGCCGACTGATAGCGCTCAAGGGACTCCTGCGCACTCAGGAAGCCCGGGGCAGTTGAAGCATCGGCGATCATGGCCCCTATGCCCATGTCAGCGAGGCATTGGTAGACGTAGAGCAGGGCAACGTCCGTCAGCGGGTCGCCGATGGTTGCCATCTCCCAGTCGAGTACCGCGGAGACCTCATCTCGCTGATCGACCAGGAGGTTGTCAAGCCGGAAGTCGCCGTGGACGATGGTCGCCGGCGAGTCGGCCGGGACCCTTGGCGCCAAGAGGTTGTACAACTCGTCTGCCGCGGCAAGCTCCTCGATGCGCGAGGCGTCCCACTGCTTCTTCCACCGCTGGACCTGTCGCCCGAGGAAGCCCTCTGGGCGACCGAAGTCGGACAGGCCGACCGCAGCCGGGTCCACCTCGTGCAGGGCCAGCAGGGTGTCGACCACGCGCTCGGAAATCCTTCGGGTGCGCTCGGCCCCGAGCGGCTCGAGCTCACGCGCCTGGCGGTACGGGGTTCCGGCCACCATTTCCATCACATAGAACGGGGCGCCGGTTACCTCCGGGTCCGTGCACATGGCGAAGGTCTCGGGGACGGGAACGGATGTGTCACGCAGCGCCGTGATGACCCGATACTCGCGGGCCATGTCATGGGCCGTGGCGAGGAGTTGACCGAGGGGTGGGCGGCGAACAATCCACGTGTGCAGGCCATCGGTGACCTGATAGGTGATATTCGACTTGCCTCCGGCGATAACGGTCGCGCTCAACGGCGCATGGATTGATCCAGGGCAGACGCCTTCAAAGAAGTCCGCAAAGCGATGCAGGTCCAAGCCCGGGGGATCCTCGCCCCAGCCACCCGGCGATAGATTGGTCGACACCTCAGGGCACCAGGAGGGCGACGGTCTCGGCAACGCAGACCGGCTTGTCGCCACCCTCGCGCTCGACAGTCACCCGCATGACGAGTTGGGCGCCATTGGACGTCCTCGTCAACTCGGCAACCTCGGCGCCCGCACGAAGTCGCGATCCGACCGGAGCCGGTGCTGGGAATCGAACCTTGTTCAGGCCGTAGTTGATGGTCATGCTCAGCCCCTCGACGGTGAAGACCTCCCACAGCATCATCGAGATCATCGAAAGGGTGAGGTATCCATGCGCGATCGGTGCTCCGAAGGGGCCCTCGGCAGCGCGTAGCGGATCCACGTGGATCCACTGGTGATCACCTGTGGCGTCGGCGAAGCGGTTGACCTGCTCCTGGGTGACCTCATGCCATGAGCTGTAGCCGATGTGGGTGCCGACGGACTGCTCAAGCTCGTCAATGCCGTGGAAAGTCTTCACTGTTCAACCCCTCGTTTGTTCTCGTGGTTACGCGTTGGATCCGGCAGAGAATGGACGGCTGTCACGCATTCATAGCGGCTGCGGCCTCGACCGTAAGGCCGAGTTGTCGAAGTCGCAGCCTGGTCGACACCTCATCACGGTGATGGATGGCTGTCATGCCGACCCGCTCTGCACCCTCGGTATTGGGCTCCGCGTCATCGACAAAGATCACCTCACCAGGTTCGACCCCGAGACTGGCAGCGGCGAACTCGTAGATATCCGCATCGGGCTTGCGCATTCCCACCTCACCCGAGATGACAATCGAGTCGAAGAGGGGGTCGATTCGCTCGCGCGGGTAGGTGTTGCCCCAACTGTTTGACAACAGACCCACCTGCACCCCGGAGGCCTTGATTTCCGAGACCAGGGAGAACATTCCCTCATCCGGATTCATCTCCGCGAAGAGGCCGCGTAGCAGTCCATCCGAGGCAACCGGCGCACCATCGCGATACCGCAATTCGGCGCCGAGGAGGCTGTCGAACTCCGCAGCGGTGATGGCCCCGGTCTCCAGCAGGTGGATCGGCGTGCCCTGCTGGGCTGATCGGCCGAGCCACTCCTTCAGGACGCGGGAGAAGGACGCCGGGTCAATGCCGTCCCGATCAAGCCAGGCGGTGATGGTGTCCGCGACCGGGGTGGTCAGGACTCCGCCAAAGTCGAAGAAGACGGCCTTGACCCGCGTCACCGGGTTGAGCGCCTGGTTGAGTGCCGGGCTGACCCACGGGTCGTCAGACACTGAAGGTCACCCGGCCGATCGTCAGGCCATCCGCAACCTCCTGGACACCGGACGCAACGTCGGCCAGCCGAAGTCGCTTGCCAATCAGCGGTCGAAGGGAGCCGGCCGCAACGAGGGCCATCAGTTCATCGTTCGCATGTACGACTGCCGCTGGCTCCTTGGCCATGTAGAGACCCCAGTGCAGGCCGACAATCGAGTAGTTCTTCACCAAAGCGTGGTTCAGCGGGGCGGACTGGATCGTGCCGCCCGCGAAGCCGACCACCACCAACCGCCCCTCGAAGGCAATGCATTTGGTGCTGCGCTCATAGACATCGCCACCAACCGGGTCGAAGATCACATCGGCCCCTCGACCGCCGGTGGCTTCCTTGACCACCTCGACGAAATCCTCCCGGGTGCGGTCAACCACGATGTCGGCACCGAGCTCGCGAACGACAGCAGCCTTCTCGGCGCCACCAGCGACACCGATGACCCGTGCGCCCGCAGCCTTGCCCAACTGCACTGCGGCGCTGCCGACGCCGCCCGCGGAAGCCTGGACGAGCAGGGTCTCGCCCGCGGCCAGCCGGGCCCGACGATGCAGGGCGAACCAGCCCGTCTGATACGCGATCGTGAACGCGGCCGCCTCGTCGTCGTCCAGGGAATCCGGGACGGGGAAGGTCGCGGTCTGGTCCAACAGGGCGTACTCGGCATAACTTCCGGCCGGGACGACCGCCCCACCCATGACCCGCTCACCCACCCGAAGGCGGGTCACGCCCTCGCCAACGGCAACCACGTCACCGCAACCCTCGACCCCGGGAGTGAAGGGCAACGGCGGACGCACCTGGTACATCCCGCGGCACATGAGCGCATCAGGGAAGTTCGCAGCGGCGGACCTGACCCGGATCAGGACCTGCCCCGGCCCCGGGGAGGGGGCTTCGACATCGTCCAATGACATGACATCGCGTGGCTCACCGAGCTCGTGAACCCGCCAGGCCTTCATCATGGTTGCTGCGTTCGTCTCGGTCATGCTGCTCCTCCGTTGGGATCGTCCTGGGCATCAAGCCAACGCTGGATCTTGCGCATCCCACCGAGCCAGCGGTCAGTGTTGGTTGCTCGCTGCACGTAGTACTCGTGGACCTGCGGGTGCGGCAGAATCAGGAAGGAGGTTCCCTGCAGGGCCTCCCAGACCGCCTCTGCAACCTCGGCTGGCTCCAAGGCGCCATCACGGGTGAGCAACTCGCGCAAGGGTCCGGACGTCGGGACCATCCGGGTGTTCACCCCCTGGGGGCACAGAGCCTGGACGGTGATTCCGCGATGGCCATAGGTCATGGACAACCACTCGGCAAAGGCAACCGCCGCGTGCTTGGTCACCGCATAGGGAGCACTGGCCAACATGGTGAGCAGCCCGGCCGCTGACGCGGTGACGACGAACCGACCCTCACCAGCCTCAAGCCAGCCCGGGACGAGCAACCGCGCCGCACGTACATGGGCCATCACGTTGACGTCCAGGGAACGCGCCCACTCTGACTCAGGGGAGTCAAGGCCGGTGGTCGTCTCAACCCCGGCATTCGCGAAGTAGACATCGATGGCCCCGAGTTCCTCCCGCGCCCGCTCAATCAAGTCAGCAACGCCCACCTCACTCGCAGCGTCGCCGGGAACGGCCACGGCCCCGATTCGGTCGGCTACCCGCTGGACTTCGGCAGCATCGACGTCGTTGACGACCACGCGTGCACCGCCCGCGACCATGCGCTCAGCAATCGCCTCACCGATGCCACGACCGGCACCGGTGACGACGATGCCTCGACCGGCAATGTCCATTCCAGCCTCCTAGGGACGTTCTTCCTCAGGATGTTCTTCCTCAGGTCTTGGTTGAGCGCCAACCAGGCGGAGAACCATCGACGAATAGTGATCGGCAACCTGGGCCACCGTCCAGGTGCCATTCGCGCGGTACCACCGGGCGATGTCCGAGCCCATGGAGATGACGGAGAAGGTCGTCATGTGCGAGTCCTGGACGTCGAAGTCACCCGACTGCATGCCCGACTCGATAATCCCCCGGATCCGCAGTTCGATCGCCTGTCGAATCCCGCGAATCTGCGCCCAGTGATCCGGTCGCAACCCGCTGAACTCATAGTTGGCCACCTTGGCGAGGGCACTGTGCTGGGCGTGCCAGACCGCAAAGGCGCGAACCACGTCGGCCAGCTGCTGGCGAGGTTCGTCAGCCCCGGCGTAAGCCTCGTCCATCAGGGCAAGTAACTCCCCCAGCCCCGATCGGCAGATCAGGTTGAGGACGTCCTCCTTGGACGCGTAGTGCACATAGAGGGCCGCCTGGCTCATTCCGGCGGCTGCGGCAATGTCACGCGTGGTGGTGGCATGGAAGCCCTTGGCCGCGAAGGAGTCAATGGCCGCGTCGATCAGGCGGACGCGGGCGTCCGTCTCGACCATTGCGACCTCGACCACATCGCCGACCTCGGTCACTGCCCACACCTCCGAGCTCGCTCGGTGGTACCCCGGCGAACCGTGCAACTGTAGTCAACGGGCCCGCACGGCGCGCCTCGTCGCAGCCGTCGGCCGGATCGGACGCTCCGGCGTGCATCCACGCGGGAATCAAGGATGATCAAGGTCGGCGCAAGCGGGAAGTGCGGGCAAAGTGAACGTGACAGCGGAGCAGGCCGCCGCCCACGACCGGGCAGTTGGCCAGGGCCAGGTCGGCTACCTCGACCCGGAAACTGGCTTGTTCGTTTTGACGGCCGCCTACCTTTCCGACCGTGGCCGATGCTGCGGCAATGCCTGCCGCCATTGCCCCTACGACCACGTGAACGTGCCCGACAGCCGAAGGACCGTCAGGTCCGGATCCGGTAGTCCTCCATCAGCCGCCGAGCGATGATCATTCGCTGGATATCAGCGGTGCCCTCACCGATGAGGAGCATGGGCGCCTCACGGTAGAGGCGCTCGATCTCGTACTCCTTGGAGTACCCGTACCCGCCATGGATCCGGAAGGAGTCCTCGACGACCTCCTTGCAGTACTCGCTGGCAAGGTACTTGGCCATCCCGGACTCGAGGTCGTTGCGCTCGCCGGAGTCCTTCTTCCGCGCGGCCATCACCATCATCTGGTGCGCTGCCTCCACCTTGGTGGCCATGTCGGCAAGGCGGAAGGCCACGGCCTGATGATCCGCGATCGGCTTGCCGAAGGTGACCCGCTGCTGGGCATACTCAACACCGAGCTCAAATGCTCGAAGTCCCAGGCCGCAGGCGCGGGCAGCAACGTTCACTCGGCCGACTTCGACACCGTCCATCATTTGGTAGAAGCCCTTGCCGGTCTCGCCGCCGAGCAGGGTGTTGCCATCGAGCCGCAAGCCGTCCATGACCAACTCGGTGGTGTCGACGCCCTTGTATCCCATCTTCTCGATCTTCCCGGGGATGGTCAGGCCCGGGCGGACCTCGCCGAATCCCGATGGCTTCTCGATGAGGAAGGTGCTCATTCGCTTGTAGACACTCGAGCCCTCCTCGGCTTCGCCGTCGGTACGAACAAGCACGGCAACCAGGGTCGATGATCCGCCGTTGGTCAGCCACATCTTCTGGCCGGTGAGCACCCAGTCATCGCCATCGCGGACGGCCTTCGAGGTGATTGCCGCAACATCAGATCCGCATCCGGGCTCAGACATCGAAAATGCCCCGCGCACCTCGCCGGTGGCCATTCGCGGTAGGTAGTGCGCCTTCTGCTCGTCGGTGCCGTGGTGCATGAGCATCCAGGCCACGATGAAGTGGGTATTGATGACACCCGAGACACTCATCCAGCCGCGGGCGATCTCCTCGATGACCAGGGCGTAGGTGAGCAGCGACTCCCCAAGGCCGCCGAACTCCTCCGGGATCATCAGGCCGAAGACGCCCAACTCCTTGAGGCCATCGACGATCTCCTGCGGGTACTCATCCGCATGCTCAAGCGCCGTTGCCACCGGGAGGATCTCCCGATCAACGTAGGTTCTAACGGCAGTGAGGATCTCCTCCTGCATCTCGGTCAAGCCCTCAGTCTGAGCTAGGCGCGCCATGGCTGTTCCCTCCGTTACGCGGGTTGGGTGAAGGTGGTGGTGCGCTGCATGCCGGCAGCGCGGCCCTTTGCTGACACGACCAGGGCCATCTTGCGCGAGGCCTCGTCGATCATCTCGTCGCCGAGCATCACGGCGCCCTTTGCACCGCCCGCGGCCGAGGTGTAGTAGTCGTACGCGTCGAGGATCATCTCCGCGTGGTCGTAGTCGTCCTGCCGAGGACTGAAGACCTCATTGGCCGCAGCGACCTGGTCTGGGTGCAGGACCCACTTGCCATCGAAGCCGAGGGCGGCGGACCTACCGGCGACTCGCCGGTAGCCGTCAAGATCCTTAATGGCGAGGTACGGACCATCGATGGCCTGCTTGTCGTAGGCCCGCGCTGCCATCAGGATTCTCATCAATATGTAGTGGTACGCGTCGCCAGTGTCGTAGCCGGGCGGCTGCTCGCCGACCACGAGAGACTTCATGTTGATGCTGGCCATGAAGTCCGCCGGGCCGAAAATGATCGTCTCCACGCGAGGGCTCGCCTGAGCGATGGCATCGACATTGATCAGGCCCAGCGCGTTCTCAATTTGCGCCTCAATCCCGATCCGGCCCACCTCGAGCCCATGGGACTTCTCGATCTGGGTGAGCAGCAGGTCCAGGGCAACCACCTGATCAGCGGTCTGCACCTTGGGCAGCATGATGCAATCGAGGTTGGCCCCGGCGCCCCCGACGACCTCCAGCACGTCCGCGTACGTCCACTGGGTCGTCCAGTCATTGACTCGGACGACCCGGACCTTGTCGCCGTAGCCACCCTCGTTCAGCGCGGCCACGATGTTGACCCGCGCCTCCGGCTTGGCCAGCGGGGCAACGGCGTCCTCAAGGTCCATAAACACCTGATCCGCCGCGAGCCCGCGTGCCTTGTCGAGCATCTTGGGACTCGAGCCGGGGACCGCCAGGCAGGAGCGACGTGAGCGCATGAGTACCTCTCGGGTGCGGGAGAAGGCGTTGATGGGCCGACTAAGCAAGCGCTCACATGCTAGCGAGGCACCCTCCGGTGCGCTCGACGGACGCCAAGGGGTCGGCGAGTGTCACACGGGTGGCGACTCCATGGCCGTGCCGGTGCGCGGCTGGGCCGACCTGATCACCATCGCCAGGCCAGCAAAGAGAAGGAGGGCCGCGGGAATCAGCGCGAGCGGCGGCACCTGGCCGATGGTCAGGGCCGCGATGATGGTGCTTCCCGGCATCTCCAGCAGGATCGCGAGAGACACGATGGTGGCCGATGTTGTCGCGAGAACCCGGTTGATGAGCGAATGGCCGAGTAGTTGAGCCGTGATCGTCAAGGCGATGATCAGGCCCCAGTCCCGGGCGGAGTAGCCGGCAAGGGGCTGGCCGAGTACCAGGCACAGCACGAGGAGGGATATCGCCGCCGAGCTGTACACCCCCAGGGTCATCGGACCGGTCGACACCGTCCGCCGAGCAACCTCCCCGACCGAGACATAGAGGGCCGCGAGAATTGCACCAGCCAGGGCAAGTGCATCACCGATCAGATGACGCGGGTCGATCGCGGTATCGATCCCCGTCAGTAGCAGGACGCCCACCAGGGCGACAGTGATGCCGATCCAGGCCTGCCGCGGGATGTGTGCCCCGCGCCACCGCGCGAAGAGCGCGGCCCAGACCGGCTGGGTGGCCACCAATGCCGTTGACGAGGCAACGGAGGTGAAGCGCAGGGATGGAATCCAGGCGGCGAAGTGCGCACCGAGCAGCAAGCCAGCCAGCAGGACGAGCCGCCACTGGGCCCAACTCATCGACGTGAGCTCAGCCCGCTGCTTGAAGGCCACCCACAGGCCGGTCGCCCCGGCGCCCAGGAAGCAGCGCCAGAAGGCGATTGCCAGGGCGGGCGCCGTCGTCGCTGCAATCAGCGGCCCTGATGTCGAGATGAACAGCACCGCCACGCCGAGCAGGACGATATCGACTCGCGGTGGCCTGGTCAGGGCGGACGCTTGGCCGGTGCCCCCCGAGGAGCCGGGCTCGACCGAATCCGCTGACACGCAAGGCCCTTCGTCCACAGACCACCCTGGCCCGGATCTCCGACGGTAGCCTTCGGACGTGACGACTGGAACGGCGACCCGGGTCTTCCTGGCCCGCCTCTCCGGCTTCGGGGTGTTCGACCCGAACGGGGATCAGGTCGGCAAGGTGCGCGATGCCATCGTCGTGCTGAGGTACGGCGGGGCGCCCCCACGACTTACCGGCCTGGTGGTGGAGGTCCAGTCACGGCGTCGGATCTTCGTCCCGATGTCCAAGGTGACCGCCATCGATCCCGGCCAGGTGATCGTCACCGGAGCGGTGAACCTTCGCCGGTTCGAGCAGCGGCCCGGCGAGACCCTGGTCATCGCCGAACTCCTTGACCGACGAGTCGACCTGTCCTCCTCCGATGAGCATGTTGCCGTCGTCGACGTGGCCGTTGAGCGCAGCCGAACCACCGAGTGGTACGTGTCGCATCTGTTCGTCCAGCGTGGGGGCCAAGGCTTCCGGCGCCGCGGGGAGCGCTTCGTCGTCGAATGGCCGGATATCCGTGGGCTCTCCCTTCCGGCTGCAGACCAGCCGGCCGAGTCGATGGTCGCCAGCCTGGATTCACTTCGCGCCGCCGACATTGCCAACATCCTGCACGGGCTCACCCCCAAGCGCCGCCTCGAGATCGCGCGTCAACTCAACGATGAGCGGCTCGCCGACGTCCTCGAGGAACTCCCCGAGGACGACCGAGTCGAGATCGTGTCCACCCTGGAGGCGGAGCGGGCAGCCGACGTCCTCGAGGAGATGGACCCGGACGACGCCGCAGACCTGATCTCCGAACTTCCACCCGAGCAGGCAGCTGCCCTGCTGGATCGGATGGAGCCGGAGGAGGCGGAGGATATTCGCCGCCTGCTCTCGTATGACGACTTCTCGGCCGGCGGCATGATGACAACCGAGCCCGTGGTGCTACCCGCCGATGCCACCGTGGCCGATGCCCTCGCCCACATCCGCAATCCTGATCTTTCCCCGGCACTGGCCTCCCAGGTGTACGTCACGCGATCCCCAACCGAGACCCCCACCGGCAAGTACCTTGGGGCCGCGCACTTCCAGCGCCTGCTGCGGGAGCCGCCCGGGGCGCTGGTCTCCTCCGTCCTGGACGCCAATCTCGTCCCGGTTCGCCCGGAGGCACCGCTGTCGGAAGTCACCCGCACCTTCGCGGCCTACAACCTGGTGGCACTGCCGATCGTTGACGAGAACGGCCGCTTGCTCGGTGCGGTCACGGTCGACGACGTGGTGGATCACATGCTCCCGGAGGACTGGCGCGAGAACGACGGGGATGAGCGTGGTTAGCCCACCGCGTCGGCGCAGTCCTCGGCTCGACCAGCCGCTCGAGAGGGGCATCTCCCTGCGCGATGCCTATGACCCGGAACGTTTCGGACGACTGTCGGAGCGGGTTGCCCGCTACATCGGATCCTGGTCCTTCATTGCCTGGATGACGGTGGTCGTCATTTCCTGGGTCCTGTGGAACACCGTCCTGCCCGCCGACCTTCGCCCGGACCCATTCCCCTTCATCTTCCTCACCCTGTTGCTGTCCCTGCAGGCGTCCTACGCGGCCCCGCTGATCCTGCTCGCGCAGAATCGTCAATCGGATCGTGACCGCGTTCAGTACCAGGAAGACCGGCAGCGCACTGAACGTCTACTCGCGGACAACGACTACCTGGCCCGCGAGATCGCCGCCCTGCGGATAGCCCTCGGCGAGGTTGCGACTCGAGACTACGTCCGCGGCGAGTTGCGCGACTTGGTCGAGGAGCTCAGCGAACGCATCGCGGCAATCAACACCGATGAGGCCACTTCGTCGTCCAGGGGTCCGTCCAGCGGCGAGGGCGGGACAACGACCAACGAGAGCACCTCCTAGCATCAACGTGTGCCCATCGACCTTGCTGCCGTCAACGCAGCCCTCGCAACCGTCAACGACCCCGAGATCCATCGGCCGATCACTGAGATCGGCATGCTCAAGTCGGTCGAGGTGCACGAGGACGGACGAGTAGCCGTAGGCGTGTACCTCACGGTGGCCGGCTGCCCGATGCGGCAGACCATCACCGATCGGGTGACCGAGGCCGTGATGTCCGTTCCTGGCGTGCTGGCGGTCGATGTCGAACTCGATGTCATGAGCGATGAGCAGCGAGTGGGCCTACGCGCACTCCTGCGCGGCCATGATGAGCGCGAGATCCCCTTCGCCCAACCAGGTTCCCTCACCAAGGTCTATGCGATTGCCTCCGGCAAGGGAGGGGTGGGCAAGTCATCGGTGACGGCCAACCTCGCCGTCGCGATGGCCGAGATGGGGCTGTCCGTCGGGCTGGTGGACGCCGATGTCTACGGGCACTCAATCCCGCGGATGCTCGATGCACTTGATCCACCGACGATGGTCGAGGGCATGATCATGCCGCCGACCGGCTACGGGGTACGTGTCATCTCGATGCTGGCCTTCAAGCCCGGTGGCGTGACGCAGCCGGTGGCCTTCCGTGGTCCGATGCTGCACCGGGCCCTGCAGCAATTCCTCGCCGACGTTTGGTGGGGTGACCTCGACATCCTGCTCCTCGATCTGCCACCGGGCACCGGCGACATCGCCATTTCCACCGCGCAGTTGCTGCCCACGGCGGAGATCGTCGTCGTCACCACTCCGCAGGCGGCGTCCGCCGATGTCGCCGTCCGTGCCGGAACCCTTGCCGAGCAAACCCACCAGAAGGTGGTCGGTGTGGTGGAGAACATGAGCTCCTTCCCCTGCCCGCACTGCGGTGAGCCAATCGACCTGTTCGGGATCGGCGGCGGCGCCCTGGTCGCCGAGCAGATCTCTGCAGTCCTTGGCACCAACGTGCCGCTACTTGGAAAGATCCCCTTCGATGTCGCCCTTCGCGAGGGCGGGGACTCGGGTAGGCCTCTCGTTCTCAGCGACCCGGACGCCCCCGCATCTCAGGTGCTGCGGGCGATTGCCGAGGACCTCGGTCGTCGGCCACGTGGCCTTGCCGGGGTGTCACTGGGACTGACGCCTGCTAGCCGCGCCTAGGTCGCATCCGGGTCAAAGCGCGGGCCGGTACGAGGGGCTGGCGTAGCTGCGGGTGCGGTCGTCGAGCCCTGCGGCCCGTCATCGTCACTCAGGAAGCCGGTCGCGAGCTTGCGCGGGTGCAGGTCAGAGAGCCCACGGACAGAATCAACCGCCTCGGTGAAGTCGACCCCGGCCGAGTCGGCGAGGTCCTTTCGGGCATTCGCCGCCATGCCGCGCACTTGACGAAGCATGCGTGCCGCATCAGCCGCCGCCTTCGGTAACTTCTCCGGCCCGAAGACCAGTAGTCCGATGACGGCAAGGATCGCAATCTCGCCAATCCCGATATCGAACATGTGGCGAGCGTACGGTCAGCCCTTGCCGGATGCCGACCCGAGGGTCAACTCAACCGTGCGCGTCTGGCCATCCCGGTCAAATGCCACGGCGACTGAATCACCGGGGGCGTAGGTTCGAATCGCCACGACGAGTTCGGTGGAGTCACGGATAGCGCGATCGTTCAGTTTCGTGATCACGTCGCCGGGCTTGATGCCCACGGCATCAGATGGTCCACCCTGGGTTACCTCACTCACCCGAGCCCCGTCACCTTCGAAGGTGAGGTCCAGGGAGACGCCGATGATCGGCGTGGAGGAGTCGCCCGTGGCGATGAGCTCCTCCGCGATGCGCTTGGCTGAGGCCGCCGGGATGGCAAAGCCCAGCCCGATATTTCCCGCCTCGGAAGTGATCGCAAGGGTCGCGATGGCCGAGTTGACGCCCACGACCAGCCCAGAGGCGTCGAGCAGCGGACCTCCCGAGTTGCCCGGATTGATCGCGGCATCGGTCTGGATCGCGTTGATATAGGCCGTCTCACCGGCACCACCCGCAGTAACCGGACGATCCTTGGCACTGACGATCCCCGAGGTGACCGTGCCATCGAGGCCAAGTGGGGCCCCAATGGCGATTACGTCGTCGCCAACCCGGACGCTGTTGGAGTCACCGATGGTCATGGCTGGCAATCCGGTGCGGTCAACCTTCACCACTGCAAGGTCGTACTCGGGGTTGCGACCGACAATCGTCCCCGCCGCCTCGGTGCCATCGTTGAAGACCACGGTCAACTCGCCACTCGTCCCGGCGAGTTCCACAACGTGGTTGTTCGTGAGGATGTAGCCGTCGGGCCGCAGGACAAAGCCCGAACCGCTACCGGACTCGTCGGCGCCTTCCACCAGGATCGACACCACGGATGGCAGGGCCGCCTCGACAATCTGAGCGATGCTGCCCAGGGGGCGAGTGGCCGCACCGGTGACCTGGGGCAGTGGAGTGACGACCGAAGCCGTCGTTGAAACTGCCGGTGTCTCGTCCACGCCCTTGCCGAGCACGTAGCCGCCAAGGCCAGCGAAGGCACCCACGAAAGCAGCGGTGAAGCCGGCGACGACCACCGTTCCGAAGACGCCGAGGCCGCGGCGCTCACGACGGCGCACGGGCGGGCCCACCGGTGCAACCGGCGGGGTGGGCTGAGGCTGGTCAGAGGTCACTGGAGGCACCCACGGCTGGTCGCTGCTCATTCGGGGCACCCCTTCATGCAAAGGATCATCGCAGACGAAAGGCTAGGCTGCCGACCGACGACCGCATCGCGGAGGTGCCATATGCCGACCAACTACCCCGATTCCGGTGGACTTGCAGCCGAGGGTCCCGGGGTCCTAGCGCTGAGCAGGGCAGCGCTTGCCTATGCAGAGGACTGGCTGGACGAACCCGAGGCGGTGCGTAATGCCCGGGCGAAGGCCGTTGAGTTGGGCTGCACGCCGATCCCACCATCCGTGGCGAGCCTGCTGACCTTCCTGAGCGTCACGATGAATGCGCAGGCGATCGTGGAGATCGGTACCGGGACGGGGGTGTCTGGGGCAGCACTCCTCGCTGGGTCGGGTGATACCGGCGTCCTGACGTCCATCGACTCGGAGGCCGAGAACCAGCGGGCGGCTCGGGAAACCCTGGTGGCACTTGGATACGACCACGTGCGAACCAGGCTTATTGCTGGTCGGGCGATGGATGTGCTGCCCAGGCTTGCCGACGGCGCCTATGACCTCATGTTCGTCGATGGCGACCATCTGGAGTTTCCAGCGGTGCTGGTCCAGGCTGAACGCCTGCTGCGCGCCGGGGGGATCGTAATTTTCAATGAAATTCTGCGGTCAGGGGCCGTACCTGAGCACTCGCGGCGGGACCCAGAGGCCGTAGCACTGCGGAGCACCATCCACGCGGTTCGGGATGACGACGGCTGGCAGCCAGTTCTTCTGACCGTCGGCGGCGGCCTACTCCTCGCCATCCGCCGACCAGCCGCTCAGGACTAGGTCCCAGCCCGGGCCGTCAACCCCGTTATGGACGGCCACCCGCGGCTTGCTTGTGCAGCAGGCGTCAGCCGAAAACGGCCAGCAACTTGGCCCCGAGATCCTTGGCTTCTTCAGCGTTCAGTTCGACGACGAGGCGTCCACCGCCTTCAAGTGGGACACGCATGACATAGCCACGCCCCTCCTTCGTCACCTCGAGCGGGCCATCGCCCGTTCGTGGCTTCATCGCGGCCATCCGCGTCCCCTTTCGTCGTGAGGGGCCATTATCCCGCTCCCAATGCTGTTGCGCCTAGCGGGGCACGCGCAGACCTCGATCAGATCCTGCAATGACCACCTGGTGGCACTAGGTCGGACGCTCACCTGCAAGTTCGTCAATGCGGCGCTGCAGTCCCGCGATCGTCTCATCGACCTCGTCCATCCGATAGCCGCGCACGACGACATCGAACTGCGGCTGCCCGTCGATCGACTCCGGACGAAGGTCGGGCTCGACCTCGGGCAACTCCCCAAGGCGGCCGACGGCAGCCATGGCGACGAGGGCAATGACACCGATTGCGATGAGGACGAACAACACGGCCATGGCCCTATCCCACCATGGTCGGCTCTCGGAAGCCTGCTCGTAGCGCCGACTCGGGTCGGCAACGCTTACCTGGCGCGAACCTCGACGCCATCGAACTCCAACATGCGTCCGGTTGAGTCCCATCCGAGGTGCGGCAATGCGCTGCCACCCACGGAAGAGCGAAGGAGTCCAGATGAATCGCAAGAAGATCGCCATGCTCACCGTCGGCAGCGTCGCAGTAGGAGCAGTCATTGCCCTCGGCGCAACCGGCATAGCCCTGGCTGCTACCGGTGGCCTGCATGGGCCGGACCGGGGCGGGGTCCATGCAGAAGATCGCATGCCGGGCGGGATGCCCGGAATGGAGCGAGGTGGGCCGGGCAGGGGAGACAACGATGGTCGAAGCAGGGTCGCTCGACTCGGTGGCATGCGCGGGGCTCTGCCCCTTCACTCCGAGACCGTCGTCAAGCAACAGGACGGCACGATTCTCACGATCGTAGGCGTCTCCGGGACGGTCACTGCCGTGAGCGCGACGAGCATCACCATCGCGGCCGAGGACGGCTTCAGCGCCACCTACGCCGTTGGTGCCGACACGCAGATCGGCAAGGACCGCCAGCAGGCGTCCATCGTCGATGTGGTGGTCGGTGATGAGGCCATGGCGATGGCCACCGAGGTGGGCGGCTCATTGACCGCGGATCGAATTCTGGTGGGCGATCTGACGAACCACCCTGGTAAGCACGATGGCTCGATGGGCGGTGGGATGGACTCCGATCAGGACGACACGAGCCCTGGCAACGACGCCCCCAGCAGCGCCTCTCCGAGCGCCTAAGCACCCCTGCCCTCGGGCCCACCCCCCACCGAGGGGCCCGAGGGCAGGGTGGCACTTGCGCATCGAACCTTGATAGTTGTATGTTCAACTAGTCGTTTGAACCTTCAACTTTCAAGGAGTTACCGTGGCAGACCTCAGCACGACCACCGGAACCTGGGCCATCGACCCAACCCACACCACGATCGGTTTCTCCGTCCGGCACGCCATGGTGGCCAAGGTCCGCGGCCGTTTCACTGAATTCGAGGGCGCGTTCGTCCTCGACGGCGCTAATCCGGCCGCCTCCACAGCCAACCTGGTCATCCAGTCAGCCAGCATCACCACCGAGAACGCTGACCGCGACACCCACGTGAAGTCCGCTGAGTTCCTCAACGTCGAGGTGAACCCAACCCTCACCTTCGTCTCCACCTCGGTGAAGCAGACGGACGATGACGAGTTCGTGGTAACCGGCCACCTGACCATCAACGGGGTCAGCAAGAGCGTTGACGTGGAGTTCGAACTCCTCGGCACCAGCAAGGACCCGTGGGGTGGCACTCGGATCGGCTTCGAGGGCAAGACCGAGATCAGCCGCAAGGAATTCGGCCTGGTGTGGAATGTGGCCTTGGAGACCGGTGGCGTACTGGTCAGCGACGCCGTCAAGTTGATCCTCGACGTCGAGGCAGTCCAGCAGTAGCTCCCGCCTACGTCGCAGCTGCGCGCCCTCGCCGATCAGCCGGTGAGCCAGGCGCGCAGTTGTGCGTGGCAGGAGCGAATCTGTGCGACCGGTACCCGTTCGTCCGCCGCGTGGGCCAGCGATGGGTCACCCGGACCGAAGTTGAGGGCCGGGACGCCCAGGGCCGAGAACCTTGCCACGTCCGTCCAGCCAAACTTGGGCTTCGGATCCGCCCCGACCGCCGCGACGAAGTCGGCGGCTGCCGGACGGTCCAGGCCCGGCCGAGCACCAGGGGCCACCTCAAGGATGTCCACGGCAAAACCGTCGAATACCTCTCGGACGTGGTCAACCGCCTGCTCAGCGCTGCGGTTCGGGGCGAAGCGGTAGTTCACCGCCACCGTGCACGAGTCGGGAATGACATTCCCGGCGATCCCACCCCGGATACCCACCGCGCTGAGGCCCTCGCGGTACTCCAGGCCATCGACGATCGGTCGAACCGGCTGGTAGGCCCGAAGGATGCCCAAGACGTCAGCGGCCGCGTGAACGGCGTTTACCCCTAGCCACGAGCGCGCGCTATGCGCCCTGGAACCAGGAAGGGTTATCTCGGCCCGCAGGGTGCCCTGACACCCAGCCTCGATGCCGGCATTGGACGGCTCCATCAGGATGGCGAGGTCCGCTTGGAGGAGGGCCGGGTGATTGTCCGCGAGGTGCTGCAATCCGTTGAATTCCGATGCGACCTCCTCGCCCTCGTAGAAGACGTAGGTGACATCCCGGCTCGGTTCGGCAAGGCCCCCTGCCAGCGCGAGGGCAATGGCAACCCCACCCTTCATGTCGCAGGAGCCCAGGCCATAGAGGTCTTCGCCGACGAAGTGGTGCGGCAGGTTGCCGGCCGAGGGGACGGTGTCGAGGTGACCTCCGATGAGCACCCGCTCCGGCCAGCCGAGTTCGGTGCGAGCAACAAGGGTGTTCCCTTGCCGAGTGACCTGCAGGTACGACGCTGATCGCAGGGCTTCCTCGACCACGTCGGCGATCTGTCGCTCGTCATGCGACTCGGATGGGATGTCGACGAGCGTCGCAGCCAGTTCGACCACATCAGCGGACAGATTCAGGTAGGGCACATGGATACGGTAGCCGCGTGACTAGCGACGGCCCCCTTGACCTGACCCCCGTGAGCGGCCCAGCAGCAGCGATTGGCCTGGCGACATTCGCAGACGACATCGTCCTCGACGTCTGGTATCCGCAGCCTTGTCTCGGAACGACGTCGCTGGACGTACCCGGAATCAGTGCTGCGACCGAGTCAGACGCGATCCGCGGGGTGCACGTGCGAACCGTCAGCACGGTCATTGAGGACCTTGCCGCACCTCCCGGAGACTCCGCGGACGCGTACCTTCGACTGCACCTGCTCTCGCACCGGCTCGTCCGCCCGCGAACGATCAACCTCGACGGGATCTTCGGCCTGCTACCCATCGTTGCCTGGACGAGCGCGGGCCCCGTCCCGCTGGCTCGCCTGGACCAAGTCCGATTGCACTCGCGTACCCGCGGTCACCACATCACGGTGCACGCGATCGATCGATTCCCCCGAATGGTCGACTACGTCGTCCCGAGCGGAGTACGCATTGCAGACGCAGACCGCGTTCGGCTCGGAGCCCACCTGGCAAGTGGGACAACCGTTATGCACGAGGGGTTCGTGAACTTCAATGCCGGGACGCTCGGCACCTCCATGGTTGAGGGACGTATTTCCGCGGGGGTGGTCGTCGGTGACGGGACGGATATCGGCGGCGGGGCGTCGATCATGGGGACGCTTTCCGGCGGCGGCACCGAGGTCATCACCATCGGTTCGGGATGCCTGATCGGGGCCAATGCCGGCGTGGGCCTAAGCCTGGGCGACGAGTGCATCATTGAGGCCGGGCTCTACGTCACGGCAGGGTCGAAGGTCACCCTCCCGGACGGCACGATCGCCAAGGCCCGCGAGGTCTCCGGACAGAGCAACCTGCTGTTCCGGCGCAACTCCCAAAGCGGAGCAATCGAGGTCGTCGCGAGGTCTGGCGGCTGGGGTGGCCTGAATGCCGCCCTGCACGCCACCACCTAGGGAGCCACGAGCAGGCATTGCTCCGCACCCCTGTTGCCCGTTTGTCCCGGTATCCGCCACAACCGGCCAAATGGGGCGCGATGCGCCCCATTTGCCGGTTCTTGTGGCGGATACCGGGACAAACGGCAAGGAGGGTTAGCCGCGGTGGAAGGCGCCCATCTTCGGCAGTGCCGGCACCTTCGCTGATGAGTCAAGGCTGAACCAGTTGCCCGCACTACCCACCGAGTTGTCCTCAGAAACGGAGTACACCATCCCGCTTGGCCCAAAGGCGTAGTCAACGAAGAAGCGGTTCCCCGCTGGACCCACCCGGCTCGCGATGAGCATGTACAGATCCATTCCGTACTTCTGCACAGATTCGGCATATTCCGGATCGTCGGTGATGTCAGCGAACCACTGCACATCCGCGAGCCTGGGGGCGAGCTCCTTCGCCGGCAGGTAGCGGAGCAACCACTGCGCCCCACTCGTGTCAGCGGTCAAGCGCTTGGAACACGTCCAGG
>JAULZL010000068.1:0-13038 GCA_032117355.1 Candidatus Nanopelagicales bacterium | reverse complement strand
TCCGCGCGGCGACCGATGCCCTTCCTGCGATTGTCGACTCACGTGCTGCAGCCATTGAGTTGCTCGACGAGACCTCGCTACGTGTTGCCCGGCTCGATCCGGACTCCGCCATGGTGCTGCCCGCGATGGATATCGATCACCATGCCGGGCTGCTGGTTGAGTACCAGGAGATGACCGCCGAGTTGCTTACTGGCCGCGTCGAGGGCGCCCATGAACTCTTCGGTGGCTTCCCCCTCGCCACGCCCTACGAGCTCTCCGGTCAGCCGAAGACCCGCGCTGACCTGTGGCATATGCGCAAGGGCCTGTACGCCACGGTCGCCGGGAATCGTCCGTCCGGCACGACGGCATTGCTGGAAGACGTCGCCGTCCCGGTACCTGCCCTCGCCGCGACCTGCGGATCCCTGCTCGAGCTCTTCGAACGTCACCGGTACGAGGAGAGCGTCATCTTCGGCCACGCCAAGGACGGCAATATCCACTTCCTGCTGAATGAGCGTTTCGACGACCCGGCATGCCTTGAGAGGTACACCGAGTTCACCGACGACATGGTCGACCTGGTGCTCGGTGCCGGGGGCACCCTGAAGGCCGAGCACGGCACCGGTCGCATCATGGCGCCCTTTGTCCGCCGGCAGTACGGTGACGAGCTCTACGAGGTCATGGGCGAGGTCAAGGACCTGCTCGACCCGACCGGTGTGCTCAACCCAGGAGTGATCATCTCTGCGGACGACACAATCCACATCAGCCACCTCAAGACCACGCCCACGGTTGAGGCCGAGGTAGACAGATGTGTTGAATGCGGCTATTGCGAGCCAGTCTGCCCGAGCAAGGACCTCACGCTGACTCCGCGCCAACGCATCGTGGTGCGACGCGAAATGGCCAGGGCACGTGAGGACGGCCAGGTCGAACTCCTTCGCGAGCTCACCGAGCAGTACGAATACGACGGGATCGACACCTGCGCGGCCGACGGCATGTGTGCCACCTCCTGCCCCGTACTCATCGACACCGGCAGCCTGGTCAAGCGTCTGCGAGAACAGCAGCCCAAGCCCCTTCGCTCCAGGCTTTGGCTGACGGCCGCCCGACACTGGCCTTCGGCGAATGCCATGCTTGGCCGAGCGCTGACCGCTGCCGCCAAGGCTCCCGCTGGCCTCGTGGCCGGCTCCAGTTCCGCAGCGCGCCGGGTACTTGGTGCTGAGGCCATCCCGCAGTGGGATGCCGGACTGCCCCGTGGCGGCCAGCGCCGAATGGCGTTCCCGGTCGCGGACGCAGTTGCGGTGTTCCTCCCCTCCTGCGTGGGCACCATGTTCGGCCCCGAGGGGAGCAGCCCCGGGGCGAGTGCGGCCTTCCTGGCGCTGTGCGAGCGCGCGGGTGTTCAGGTCACGATCCCCGAGGGAGTGGATGGGACCTGCTGCGGTACCCCGTGGAAGTCCAAGGGGATGTCCGATGGCTACCGGGTAATGCGGGACCGCATGTCGATCTGGCTGTGGGAGTCGACCGAGGGAGGACGCCTCCCAGTGGTGTGCGATGCATCCTCGTGCACCGAAGGCCTGCGTGAGCTCGTCGATTCCTTGGGGGATGAGCGCGGGGCACGGATTGAGGTGATCGATGTCGTGGAGTTCGTGGCGGAGGTAGTGCTCCCGAGGCTGCCCGAACCCGACCGGATCCCGTCCCTTGTCATCCATCCCACCTGCTCGTCCACCCGGCTGGGCATCGACACCGCTCTGATGTCGGTCGCGCGGGCGGCCGCAGCGCAGGTCGTGATCCCAGAGCGTTGGGGTTGCTGCGCCTTCGCTGGAGATCGCGGGATGCTGCATCCGGAGTTGACCGCCTCGGCCACCGCTGCCGAAGCGGAGTGGCTTCGCGCGCACTCGTTCGACGCGTACGCCTCCTGCAATAGGACGTGCGAGATCGGCATGACCAGGGCAACCGGCCAGCCGTACCGCCATGTCCTCGAGGTGCTTGCCCAGGCGGTTGACGGCGCGACTCAGGAGGCCGAGGCGAGTCGCTGACCTGCCAGGTCACGAGTTCGGCACTTGGCGCATGCCGAGACCCTTCCGTTGCTATGGTCCGGTGTTTCAAAGGGTCATGGCCAGGGAGGTCGAGTGGGGTCAGCGCTGAGCATCCGCGAGGTGACCAAGGTCTTCCCGACGCCTGAGGGCGGTGAGGTCAAGGCCCTTGATCGGGTTAGCCTCGAGGTCGAGGACGGCACCTTCATGGTGCTGCTCGGCCCATCGGGCTGCGGGAAGACCACCCTGCTGCGGTGCATCGCAGGTCTTGAGGCGCACGACTCCGGCGAGATCGACCTGCATGGCTCGCGCATCGACGATGTCCCGGTCTGGAAGCGACGGGTAAACACGGTCTTCCAGTCCTATGCCCTCTTCCCCCACATGACGGTTGCCAAGAACATTGCCTTCGGCCTAGAGATGGATGGAATGGCGAAGGCGGATATCGACTCTCGGGTTGAGTCGACCCTGGAGCTCGTCCGCCTCGCCGGACTGGGGGCGCGGCGACCCTCTCAACTATCGGGGGGCCAGCAGCAGCGGGTGGCGCTGGCACGTGCCCTGGCCAAGGAGCCGGAGGTCCTCCTCCTCGACGAGCCGCTCTCCGCACTGGACCTGAAGCTCCGACGTGGCATGCAGTTGGAACTCAAGCGGCTGCAGCGTCAGACCAACATCACCTTCATCCTCGTAACGCACGACCAGGAGGAGGCAATGGCGATGGGGGATCAGGTCGCCGTTTTCGACTCTGGGCAGATTGTCCAGACCGGCCCGCCCCGTGAGGTCTACCTGTCTCCACGCACCCGCTTCGTGGCGGACTTCATCGGCGAGGCGAATGTTCTGTCGGCGCAGGCAGGGGCCACTGGCCTAGAGATCGAGGGCTTTGGGGTGCTGCCAGCCGACTGCCTTGCGGATGCCGCTGCGGACAGTGGGCCGGGTGGCACCATCTACCTGGCTGTTCGGCCCGAGAACGTCACGGTAGAAGCCGATGAGGTGGGCAATGGCACCATTGTTGACGTCACCTTCGTTGGAGGAGACGTGCACCTGACCGTGCAGTTGGGCGCCATCCGAATCACCGCTCGTCGGCCCTCGACCGGGACTGCAAACGACGAACGCACGATCGCGGAGGGTGATCGCGTGCGCGTGGGATTCCGCCCGCAGTCGGTCAGGATCGTGGAGGAGTAGTGGCAGGCGGTCGCACCGCGCGCCGCCGCGGCGCTGCAGGCCAGGGCAGTTGGTGGGCTGGCTCACCGGGACTTCTCTACCTGATTGGTCTGGTTCTGGCACCCCTGGTCATCGTTCTTGTCTATTCCTTCCTGAGCAGGGCCAAGCTCGGCGTTGGCGTCAAGTGGGTCTTCAGTCTGCAGTCCTACGTGGACCTGTTCTATTTCGAGTCCCTCGCAGGTGGACGGACCTTCGACCCCACCTATCTGCAGATCTTCTGGACCTCATTCGTCTACGCGCTCATCACAGCCCTGGTGTGCCTGCTTCTGTCGATTCCGATTGCCACCTGGATCGCGACTCGGCCGGCCCATGTTCGGATGGCCCTGATCTTTCTGGTCACCATTCCCTTTTGGACAAGCCTGCTCATCCGCACCTATGCATTCGTGATCATCCTCAACGACAACGGACCGATCAACGGGGCACTTACCGGCACCGGCCTACTCGCTGAGCCGATCCCGATGCTCTACACCCCATTCGCAACGGTCGTCGGCCTGGTCTATGCCTTCCTACCCTTCATGATCCTGCCGATCTACGCGAGTGCTGAGCGGTTTGATTTCCGGCTGGCCGAGGCGGCCTACGACCTCGGAGCCGCGAGGTGGACGGTACTGCGGCGCATCGTGCTGCCTGCCGTGCGACCCGGGATCATCGCCGGGATGGTGCTGGTCTTCATCCCCGCCCTCGGTTCATACCTGGCGCCGGAGCTGCTCGGCGGCGGCAAGACGTCGATGATCGCCAACGTCATTGCGGCGCAGTTCGGCGCCTCGCGCAACTGGCCGTTTGGTGCGGCCCTGTCGGTGATGGTCCTCGTGATCACCCTGCTGGTGCTGGTGGTCTTCGCGGCGCTCGCCCGACGAGTCAGCAGAACGAATGGCCGATCTTCCTGGGAGGCCCTGCTGTGAGCCGGTCGAGAACACGCGGGACAGGGGAGGCCCTCAAGGACTTTCCCACCTTCCGGCTGATGTCGATCCTGGTCTTCGCCTTCCTCTACCTGCCGCTGCTGTTCGTCGTCGGTTACTCCTTCAATGAGAACCGAGTCGTAACTGTCTGGAAGGGCTTCAGCCTCCAGTGGTACGCGGAAGTCCTGGGCAATAACGACATCCAGCGGGCCCTGATGAACTCGCTGCGCGTGGCGACGGTAGCGACGATCCTCTCTGTGCTACTTGCGCTTGGCCTGGCCATCGGATTGCTGCGGATGGCGCGGGCCGGACGTACCTTCGCCTGGGCGCTCATCGGTGCGCCCCTGGTGCTTCCGGAGATCGTGTTCGCCATCGGGACCCTTGCCTTCTTCGTGCAACTGCGCGTGCCCCTTGGAGTTAATGCAATCACCCTTGCCCACACGGCCTTCTGCATTCCCTTCGCCCTGCTCCCGATCCGGGCTCGGTTGAGATCGGTGGATCTCGCCGTGTACGAGGCGGCCGCCGACCTCGGGGCAAATGAATGGCGCGTCTTTCGGCGGATCACCCTCCCCCTTCTCGCCCCGGGAGTATTGGCGGGGGCCCTGCTCGCCTTCATCATCAGCCTGGACGACTTCATCGTGTCCTATTTCCTGGCTGGGCCAGGTGGCACGACCTTGCCGGTCTACATCTTTGGAATGATCCGCAATGCCATCACTCCCGGGGTCAATGCGCTGTCGACCCTGTTGCTGCTGGCCAGTGTCCTGATCGTGTCGGTTTCGTACGCAATCACAAGGAGAAAGAGGTAGCAATGGCGAGGAACAACCTGACCAAGGCATTGGGCGCAAGCCTCACCTTCGGTCTTGTGCTGGCGCTCAGCGCATGCGGTGGCGAGACAACCATGAACAGTGGCGCCGAGTCTGCCGCTCCGGCAGAGTCGGCTGCTCCTGCGGAGTCGGCTGCACCGGCGAGTGCTGCCGCGGCGGACTTCCCCACCCCCAATGGTGGTGAGCTCAATCTCTACAACTGGACGGACTACATCTCACCCGAGCTGCTGAAGCGGTTCGAGACAGAGACCGGAATCACCGTCAACCTGGACAACTTCGATTCCAATGAGACCCTGCTGGCGAAGTTGCAGGCGGGGGGCGCGAACTACGACGTCATCGTGCCGAGCGACTACATGGTCGCGCAGATGATCGAACTCGCCCTTCTTGAGGAGATCAATCCTGCAGCCTTTCCCAATGGTGCGAACATGAAGCCAGAGTTCGTGGACGTCTACTACGACCAGGGCCGCAAGTTCACTGCTCCCTACATGTACGGGACGACGGGTATTGCCTACGACCCGGCCAAGGTGGGTGCGGAGATCACCTCATGGGCCGAATTCTTCGACCCGAAGAGCCCCGCGGCCGGCAAGATCGGCACCCTGAATGATCAGGTCGAGGTTATCCACGCGGCCCTGCGTTCGGTGGGCGCTCAGCCGTGCTCCACTAACAAGGAGGACTACGTCAAGGTCGAAAAGGTGCTCGCTGACTGGAAGCCCGGAGTCGCGGTCATCAACTCCGATGGCGTCATCGGCCGAATGGCATCAGGTGAGCAGACCGCCCACATGATGTGGAATGGTGCATTCACCCGGGCGCAGGCCGATAATCCCGCCCTGAAGTACGCCTACCCCAAGGAGGGCCTAACCCTGTGGGCGGATAACTTCGCGGTCCCGGTTGGAGCCCAGAACCTGGACAACGCGAAGATCTTCATCAACTGGATGATGGATCCGGCGAACATCGGTGAGGCGACGAATTTCGTCGGCTACGACAACGGAATCACCGGATCGGATCAATTCATGGCCGCGGAGTTGGGCAGCAACCCTGCCGTCATCATCCCTGATGAACTCAAGCCGCTGGCCATGCCGGTGCCCGGCTGTTCGGGTGAGGCAATCGACCTGTACGACCAGGTCTGGACCGGTTTCAAGAAGTAGCAGTTCGATCAACGAGTCGCGGTGGCATCGAGCCGATGCCGCCGCGACTCGTTCATCAGTTCCTTGCTGGCCGACCCGGTCGGCTCTCACTCGGAGGTACGAGATGTCATCCCTGCGCCTGGAGAACCTGACCATCTGGACGGGTCATCGTCTGCCATCGGGGGAGTACTGGACGACAGATGCCGCCCTGATCCGTGACGGTCGGGTTATTGCGCTTGGCCGGTCGGCGCGCGAGGCAGATGCGGATGAGGTGATCGACGGCCAGGGTGGGTTCGCCTGTCCGGCCTTCGGCGACGGACACGTCCACTCACTTTTCGGCGGGCTGGAGCAGCAGTTCGCCCCGGTGCGTGACTTTGCGAACCCGCAGCACATCGCCGCATCGGTAGGCGAGTGGGCACGGGCCCACCCGGAGGTCGAGTGGATTCGCGGTGAGGGCTTCGACCACACCCTGGCGCCCAACGGCGTATTTCTAGCAGCCTGGCTGGATGCCGAGGTGCCAGATCGACCCGTCGTACTGCGTGCCACGGATTACCACACCGTCTGGGTGAACTCAGAGGCCCTGCGCCGGGCGGGCTATGCGGTCGGTGTTGACCAGCCGCATGACGGTGAGATCGTGCTAGATGAGTCGGGCATGCCGACCGGGACCCTGAGGGAGTGGGGAGCCTGGCGGCCCGTCTACGCACTCCTTCCCGCGGTGGCCACTGAGGTGCAGGTTGCTGCCCTGTCATACGCATCGGAGTGCTTTGCATCCGCTGGTCTCACCTGGGTGCAGGATGCCTGGGTTGAGCCTGCGGACGTCCTCACCTGGCTCACCGTGCTGGAGGCCGGTTCCCTGTCCATCGGTGCCGACCTCGCACTGTGGGCAGATCCGAACACATGGCGCGACCAACTGTCCGGCTTTGAGGCGTCCCGCGCTGAGGTCGAGGAGCGCGGCCGTGGCCAGGTGACGGCAACCACGGTGAAGTTGTTCGCAGACGGCGTTATCGAGTCGGGTACGAGCGCGATGCTCGAGCCGTTCTGCGACTGCCCGCACTCCAAGGGCCTGCCCAACTGGGATCCCCAGGAGATGAAGGAGGCCGTCACCGCAATTGATGCCCGGGGCTTCACCGCACACATCCATGCGATCGGTGATGCTGGAGTTCGCATGGCCCTGGACGCCATCGAGGCGGCTGCCGTCGCGAACCCGCCACGAGACCGGCGCTGGGTCATCGTTCATACCCAACTGGTCGACCCCGCGGATCTCCCCCGATTCGCCGAACTCGGGGTCATCGCCAACTTCGAGCCGTACTGGTCGAAGTTTGACTCCTGGCAAAGCGAGCTCACCGAGCCTCGCCTCGGCCCTGATCGGACAAATCGTCAATTCCAGACTGCGACGTTGCTGCGCATGGGCGCACAGGTTTCCTTCGGCAGTGACTGGCCGGTCACGACCTATGCGCCGCTGGACGGAATCCAGGTTGCAGTTACCCGTCAGATGTCCCCGGACGGACCGCCCTGGATGCCGGAGGAGCGCATCAGCGTCGACGAGGCCTTGGCCGCGTATACCTACGGGGTTGCCTATCAGGCCGGCCGCCCTGACGCTGGTGTCCTTCGGCCGGGAGCGGTTGCGGACATCGTGTGGCTGTCGGCTGATCCGCGAACCGTAGACCCGATGACCATTTCCGATATCGAGATCCGCGGGACGTGGCGCGCAGGTCGACGCATCCACGCTGGGTGAGGCCCTGGGCGCAGTAGCCGACCGAGCGGTTAACTACTGACGAGCGGTCGGTGAGCGAGTTACATGAACTCGTCTGGGTTCGGACCCGTCCGGTAGCCGTCCTCGAGGGTGGCAATTGACTCCATGTCGGCAGCGCTCAACTCGAAGTCGAAGACCTCGATGTTCTGCCGGATCCGATGTGGGGTGACCGACTTCGGCAGCACCACGTTGCCGAGTTGCAGGTGCCAGCGAATCATCACCTGGGCGGTCGTCTTGCCGTACTGATGGGCTATTCCCTGGAGCAGCGCGTTGTCGATGAGCTCCCCGGAAGCCAGCGGGCTCCACGCCTCGGTGAGGATGCCGTGAGCGGCATGGAACTCCCGCAGTTCGCGCTGGGGGAGGCGGGGGTGCAATTCGATCTGGTCGAGAACGGGGGTCACGCCGAACTCCTCAAGGATCACCTCAAGGTGATGGCGATGGAAGTTGGAGACCCCGACGCTGGTGGTCTTGCCGGCATCGCGCAGGGCTAGGACGGCCCGCCAGGTCTCCCGATAGTTGCCGGTCGCGGGCGAAGGCCAGTGGACGAGGTACAGATCCACGTGGTCGAGGCCAAGCAGCCCGAGGCTGTTGTCCATGGCCCGCATTGTGGCGTCATAGCCGTGATCGGTGTTCCATACCTTCGTCGTGATGAAGAGGTCCGATCGATCCAGGCCACTGCGCGCGATCGCCTCGCCGACACCCCGTTCATTCTCATAGACCGCAGCCGTGTCGACGTGTCGGTAGCCGGACTCGAAGGCCGACAGTGTGGCATCGACCGCGACATCGTCCGGAACCTGCCAGACGCCGAAGCCGATCTGCGGGATGGAGTGTCCATCGTTCATGGGGATGGAGGGCACGTGGGTCATGGGCGAATCATGCCGCACAGCGGCCACCTCGTCATGCCCATCCACCAGGCCGGACACCGATCGCTTGACGATTCATGGCTTCAAGAACCATGCCCTCTAGAAGGGGTTGCTCACTCGTAGGCTCCGGAAGGCATGAAAGTCGCGATCTGCACGTGTTGCTGCCTTCGAGCAGCCCGGTCAGTGTCGCCCGGTGATGCGATGACTCACTGAGGATCCGCAGGGATGGCGACTCGCACCACGCAGCAACCTGGTCGATGGCCTTGGCAGGGGAGGCGGCCTGCGTGAAGATCCTCGGCTTCGCGGTGATGCTGACGAACTCGTGGAGGCACGGCCAGGGAATAGCCCACGCGGCCGGAGACTCAGCGAGGTCCTTGATGACTCGAGCAGCGACAGCATGATGTGGGTCGTTCCTGCGCGTACGCAGGAACGAGCACAGTGGTGTCGAGGCCGATCATGATCGGTCCCCGTTCGACCGATCCAGGATCTCCTGCCAACTCATGGACAGGGCCTCGTCGGTGAGATTCCCGGGCACCGAGGCGTCGCGCAGGTGGAAAGTTCGTTGACTCATCCGTGAGCGCAGGACTTCGGGCAGGCCCTCCTCGAGGAGAGAGCGCAGGGTGCAGCCCTCGCGATGTGCAAGAGTTCGGACGTCCATCCCCATACGCCAACCCTGGACGATGGTGCAGGAGCGACCTTCGGTCAGGACCTCCACGGCCTAGGGTGACGCAATGCCGTTGACACCCAGCGAGGCTGACCGCCTCCTGCTCTTCACCCAGGCTGAGCTGGCGCGGGCACGGAAGGCGCGTGGACTGCTTCTCAATGTTCCGGAGGCGACAGCGATCATCGCGGATGCCATCTGCGAATGGGCTCGCGATGGGTGTGACCTATCGACGACGCGGGAGAGGGCGCGGCACCTGCTGACGACCGAGGACGTCCTGCCTGGGGTCGTCGAGGTGGTCAGCGAGGTCAAGGTCGAGGCGCGCTTCGATGACGGAACCCGATTGGTCGTAGTGGCCGACCCGTTCCGTGCGGCTCCGGAAGAAGCGACCACGATGCGCGCCGAGGCAAACGCGGAAGGTTCCGAGGGTCGCTACCTATCCGAGGGTCCGCATATAAGCGTGACCAATGCCGCGTCCACCCCGATCGGGATCACCTCCCATATTCACCTCGCCGAGGTAAACCCGCGGCTGAGGCTGGATCGCTCTGCGGCTTTCGGCATGCGACTGGACGTACCGACCGGTGATGCCGTCTGGATCGCGCCGGGGCAGACGGTTCGGCTGGCCATCACCGCGATCCGCGGGTCGCGAACGATGGTGGGCAACACGGGTGTGATCGACGGGCCACTCGATGATCCACTGGTGCGGCAGCATGCACTTCGCACCCTGCGTGAGTGCGGCTACCTGGACATCGTCGATGGGGTCGAGGTCAATTCCGCTGCCGAGGCGGAGCGAGCGGTGACGATGATCATGGAGGGGCGATGACCGGCTACGGGCCCGCCGAGGGCGACGTGATTCTCCTGGGGGACACCGGGCTGAAGCTGCGCATCCCTGGCCGGGTGGCCGACTCTGGGGATGAGTTCCACGTGGGCTTCGGCAAGACCGGCCGCGATGGGATCGGCCTGGCGCCCGTTACCACCGCCGAGTCATGTGATGTGGTGCTGACGAACGTGATCGTGATGGATCCCTGTGATGGCATCAGGGTGGCGTCAATCGGCATCCGCGCTGGCCGAATCAGCGCGATCGGCAAAGCCGGAAACCCGGCGGTGGCCGACGACATCGACGTTGTGGTCGGATCGGGCACCATCGTGATCTCGGCCGATGGGCTCATCGCCACTCCAGGCGGGATCGATACCCATGTTCACAGCATCACTCCGAGGGTGTTCGCGGCCGAGATCTCGTCGGGGGTCACGACCGTCATCGGCCAGGAGGCTGGGCCGGTCTGGGGTGTTGGGCTCAGCTCGCCCTGGTTTCTCACGCGGGCACACCGGGCGATGGATTCCTTCCCGCTCAATGTGGGCCTGCTCGGCCGAGCCTCGAGTTCGTCCCCATCAGTCCTGCGTGAGGCACTGTCGGGCCATGTCTGCGGATTCAAGGTGCACGAGGACACCGGTGCGACGCTCAGCACCATCGACTCGGCCCTGCGACTGGCCGAAGAGATCGACGTGCAGGTGGCCCTGCATACCGATGGGCTCAACGAGACCCTGTCGGTTGCCGACACCCTTGCGGTTGTCGGTGGACGGGCCATTCACGCTTTCCACGTTGAGGGCTGCGGGGGAGGGCATGCTCCGGACGTCCTTACTTTGGCGGGCCACGACAATGTGATCGCATCTTCGACGAACCCGACCCTGCCGTATGGCACGAATGCGGTCGCCGAGCACCTCGACATGATCCTGCTGTGCCATGGAATGAACGTGGATCGCGAGTCGGATGTCCGCATTGCACGTGCTCGGGTGCGTGGGGTCACGATGGCGGCCGAGAACGCGCTGCACGATCTCGGGGTGATCCCGATCACGTCCTCGGACGCCCAGGGCATGGGCCGGGCGGGGGAGACCTGGTGGCGAACCTTCGCGATGGCGAGCGTCCTGCGCGGTTCGGTTGACCAACCGGCCGATGGGGTCGAGGGCGACGACAATGACCGGCTGCTGCGCTATCTGGCCAAGGTGACAATCAACCCCGCCCTGGCGCACGGCATCAGCCACGAAGTGGGCAGGCTCGGGATCGGGATGATTGCCGACATCGTGCTGTGGGAGCCGCATAGATTCGCCGCTAAGCCCTGGCTGGTGCTCAAGTCGGGGTTTCCGGCCTGGGGTGTCAGCGGAGATCCCAATGCCAGCCTCGCCGATGCCGAGCCCGTTCAACTCGCCGAGCAGTTCGGAGCCCTTGGTGCCGTTCCTTCGGATCTTTCCTATCTCCTCACGAGTGACGCAGCGCTTGCTGAGCATCCATTGCCCTCGGCGCGGCAGGCGATTGCCGTACGCGGCTGCCGGTCTGTCCGTTCCTCGGACATGGTGCGCCACGGAGTGCTGGGCGTCGTGGCGGTTGAGCCGGATGGATCCTCCGTCCGCTGGAATGGCACTGCGCTGTCTGGGGAGCCGATGTCACGCGTCCCGATTTCGAGATTGCACTTCTGGTAGTTCGCTGCCACGGCGATTACCGCGGTTACGGCGAGCACGGCGAGCACGGCGAGCACGGCGGAGTAGCGCGGACTAGCCTTCAGCCATGGAGCAGCGAAATGTCCTGGGTGAGCCGCTGCAGGTGTGCAGTACCGAGCCGTTGACCGGCTTCTACCGGGACGGCTACTGCAACACCGGGCCGGATGACCTCGGCTCCCACACCGTCTGCGTGATGGTGACGGCTGAGTTCCTCGAGCACCAGCGTTCGGTGGGAAACGACCTGTCCACTCCCATGCCGCAGTACCAATTCCCCGGGCTCAATCCTGGTGATCAGTGGGCTGTGTGCGCGGGCCGTTGGCTGCAGTCCTTCGATGCCGGGATTGCGGCGCCGGTTGTCCTGCGCGCGACGAATCAGGCTGCCCTGTCCATCGTCCCGATGGAGGCCCTGAGTGCCTGTGCCGTCGATGCGCCGGATGACCTCGCCGAATTGGACGACGACGCGCAGGATTGACATGAGGCCCATCCGGCGGGGGCTGGCGAGTTTCGTCGCATTTGCGGTCGTGTTAGTGGTAACGGCGCCGACCGCCCAGTCATCTCCCTCGCCCTGGATAGCCGTGGTTGGCGACTACGGGATGGGCAATGCGGACGAGGCGGCCGTCGCTGACCTGATCAAGGCCCGTCAGCCACTGGCTGTCATCACGACCGGGGACAACATCTACGACTCGTCGGACTACGGCCGAATGGTTGGAAGCTACTACTGCAGGTTCATCGCGATGGCCCCGAGTACCTCCGGCTGCCCCGCATCGGCGATGGCAAGGGTCAACTCCTTCTTCCCAGCAACAGGCAATCACGACTACTCCGATGCGGGCATCGACATGTTCCACTCGTACTTTCGTGGCCTGGGCGGCCGTACGACGTACTCGGTGACCCGAGGGGATATCGAGTTCCTCATCCTGGATTCGCAGCGCGCCCTGGACAGTCCGGCGTCGATGGTGCAGCAGCGCGATTGGGTGCGGCAACGCGTGCGATGGTCACGGGCTCCCTGGCAGGTGGTGGTGCTGCACCATCCGCCGTATTCATCAAGCATCGTCCATGGGTCAACCCCGGAGTTTCAGTGGGCCTTCGATCGATGGGGTGTGGATCTGGTGCTGTCAGGGCATGACCACTCCTATGAGCGGATCGTGCACGGGGGTCTCACCTACATCGTCAATGGCTCCGGTGGCGCCGAGCTTTACCGACTGGGCGGGC
>JAULZL010000067.1:2254-5320 GCA_032117355.1 Candidatus Nanopelagicales bacterium | reverse complement strand
CGATTTACGCTACGGTGCCGTGTCGAAATCCGTTCACACGAGGAGCGCCATGAACCCGACGTCGAACGACTGGATGACTTCGGGGGAGGGCCACCCCAGGCGGTGGGGCATCCTCGCGGTGCTCGTCGTCAGCCTGCTGGTCGTGGTGCTCGACAACACCGTCCTCAACATCGCCCTCCCGACGATCCAGGGCGATCTCGCCGCGACCCAGAGCGAGCTGGTCTGGGCGATCGACTCCTACATCCTCGTGTTCGCGTCGCTGCTGTTCACCTGGGGGATCCTCGGTGACAAGTACGGGCGCAAGAAGGTCCTGATCATCGGCCTGGTCGTTTTCGTTGTCGCTTCGACGGCGTGCGCGTTCGCGACCACGCCCGGGATGCTCATCGCCTTCCGCGCTCTCATGGGCGTGGGCGGTGCGGCCGTGCTGCCCACGACCCTGGCGATCATCACCGTGGTGTTCCCCCCACATGAGCGGGGCAAGGCGATCGGCGCCTGGGCAGCAGCCGTGGGTGGGGCGGTTGCCCTTGGTCCCGTACTAGGTGGACTTCTCTTGCAGAATCCGGGATGGTCCAGCTGGCTGACCGGAAATGACTGGGGCTCGGTATTCCTCATCAATGTGCCGATCGTCCTCGTCGGAGTGTTCTTCATCATCCGAGTCGTCCCGGAGACCCGAAATCCGCAGCCGCGCCGCCTCGATGTACTGGGGCTCCTGCTGTCAGTGGTCGGGCTTGTCCTCCTGGTCTTCGGCATCATTCACGCATCTGAGACGAAGGACTGGCTGACCGCATCCGTCCTCGTCCCCATTGCCTTGGGCGCCCTGGTGATCACGGGGTTCCTCACTCTTGAGGCTAGGAGCGATCACGCGAGCTTCGACGTGTCCCTGTTCCGCAATCGCGGCTACGCGGTCAGCATCACCGCCGTGAGCCTCGCCTTCTTTGCCTTGTCTGGGATTACCTTCACGCTGCCCTTCTACCTGCAGATTCTGCGGGGCTACGACACCTTGACCGCTGGGCTTTGCTTCGTGCCCTTCGCCGTCGGCCAGTTGCTCGCCGCACCTCGCAGCGCAGCGATGGTCCTTAAGTTCGGCTATCGGGCAGTCATGACGACGGGATTGGTCCTCGTCGCCGTCGCGCTTGCTGGCCTCTTCGCCTTGCAGATGACCACCCCGCTATGGCTGCTGATCGCCATCTTCTTCATCTTCGGGTTCGGCATGGGCAATGTGATCGCACCTGGCTCGACGGTTATGCAGAACGTCCTGCCTCTGGCGCGGGCCGGGGCCGGATCTGCCGTGCAGAACACCGTGCGTCAGGTGGCTGGCGCACTCGGTGTTGCCATCATCGGTACCGTTCTTGCGACGCGGTACGCCGCGAATCTCGCGCCGGTGCTCGACACCCTGCCTGCTCAGTTCCCGGACAGTGGGAAGGTAGCGGCCTCGGACTCCATCATCGCGACGAGTGCAGTGCTAGACGAGGCTGGGCGACAGGGCCTGCCCGGGGCGGTTGTCGAGTCAGTTCGGTCCGGCTCTTTTGATGCCTTCCTCGCTGCCACCCACGTGACGACCGCGATCTCGCTGACCATCGTGGTCATCGCGGCCCTCGTGGTCGGCTTCGGGCTACCGCACATCACCCCTCCCACCAGGATCACGGAGCGAGGTGAGGGTCCGGCTCCCCAGGACGAGACGGACGCACGTGTCATAGCCGAGGCTGGCGAGTACGACGCGGAGGCGGCGGAGGAGTACGCGGCCGGTGAGGAGCGGCGCGACTAGGTCGTCGGAGCCTCGCGCCATCGATTGGTGATCGGAAGCCGCCGGTCGCGGCCGAAGGCGCGCAGGGAGATCTTCGTACCGGGCGGATATTGACGTCGCTTGTACTCCGCCACGTCGGTGAGCCGGAGCACGCGATCGACCAAGGCGGGATCAAAGCCGGCCCGGACGAGGTCGGGGGCTCCGAGATTGCCGCCGACGTAGGCCTCGAGTACCGCGTCGAGGGTTGCGTAGTCAGGGAGCGAGTCGCTGTCCTTTTGATCTGGCCGGAGTTCCGCGCTCGGCTCCTTGGTGATGCTGCTCGGCGGGATCGGTGGGACGGAGCCTGGCTCCTGCGCCTGATCATTGCGCCAGCGGGCCAGCTCCCAGACCAGCATCTTGGGGACGTCCTTGATCGGCGCGAAGCCACCGACGCTGTCCCCGTACATGGTGGAGTAGCCAACAGACAACTCGCTCTTGTTTCCGGTGGTGAGGACGAGGTGGCCTTCCTGGTTGGACAGGGCCATCAGCGTTGTTCCGCGCACGCGCGCCTGCAGGTTCTCCTCAGCGAGCCCGGTGAGGTCCATGGCTGACATGAAGGCGTCGACCATCGGGGCTATCGGCACGGTGCGAAGGGACAGTCCCGTCCGGCGGGCGAGGTCGGAGGCGTCATCCTTGGAATGCTCGGATGAGTAGCGACTCGGCAGCGATACGCCGAAGACTCGCTCCGGGCCCAGGCCATCGCACGCGATTGCGGCGACGAGTGCGGAGTCGATTCCGCCGGACAATCCGAGGATCACGCTTCGGAAGCCGTTCTTCTCAACGTAGTCGGTCAGGCCAACCGTCAGGGCGCGATAGATCTCAGCGAGGTCGGCGAGTCGTGGTGCGATCACACCGTTGATCTCGGCGCGGTCGCGAAGGTGGACGTCCTCGACGCGCGTGCACCCGGGCACCTCGTCGGACGGCGAAACGTCCACGTCTAACACGATGAGTGTTTCGTCGAACTGCGGGGCGCGTGCGACCAATGAGCCGTCCGCTGCCACGACGAGGGAGTCCCCGTCGAAGACCAGCTCGTCCTGGCCGCCCACGAGGTTCACGTAAGCGAGGGGACATCCGGCCTGTCGCGCGCGCCGGCTGCACAATTCAAGGCGAGTGTCGTCCTTCTCTCGCTCGTAGGGGGACGCATTGATCGCGACGAGTAGCCCGGCGCCGGCATCCCGAGCCCACAGCACGGGACCGCCCTCCTGCCAGAGGTCCTCGCAGATGGCCAGGGCGATGGTGGTTCCGTCGATGCGGAGTAGCACAGGCTCATTGCCCGGGGTGAA
>JAULZL010000067.1:0-2244 GCA_032117355.1 Candidatus Nanopelagicales bacterium | reverse complement strand
CGAAGACCCCGTAGTTGGGCAGGTGGTGCTTGACGTATCGCGCGACGATCGCACCACGATGCAGGACGGCCGCAGCGTTGACCGGTCGAGCGGCACCGTGGTCAGACGCGAGGCGGTCCAGGTAGCCCACGACGGCGATGACCTCGCCATTGCCATCCGCGTCGAGCGAGGTGGCAAGGTCGACCAGGCCTGCGATGGATGCGTCCTGGAAGGAGCGGCGCAGCGCGAGGTCCTCAACCGGATAGCCGGTGAGCATCATCTCGGGAAAGGCGATGACGTGTGGCTGGGCTGAGTCGGCCAGCTCGTCGACCGCCCGCCGGATGCGCTCGGCATTGCCTGCGATGTCGCCGACAGTCGCGTTGAGCTGGGCAAGGCCAAGTCGAAGTACCGGCACGAAAGGAAGGCTACCGTTGCGATGTAATGCGGCCGTAACACGTCGGGGTCCACCATGGGGTGCTGCGCGCCCGCTCGCAAGGAAGAAGGCCACGTCATGGACAAGCAAGCAGAGTTCGTCCTGCGGACCATCGAGGAGCGGGATATCCGCTTCGTCCGCCTGTGGTTCACCGACGTCATCGGCACCCTGAAGTCTGTCGCCATCGCTCCAGCCGAACTGGAGGGGGCCTTCGCCGAAGGCATTGGCTTCGATGGCTCCGCGATCGAGGGCTTCGCCCGGGTGTACGAGTCGGACATGCTCGCCAAGCCGGATCCGTCGACCTTTGCGCTCCTTCCGTGGCGAAGTGAGGGCCCGGGGGTAGCCCGTCTTTTCTGCGACATCCTGATGACGGACGGGACTCCGTCCTACGCCGACCCCAGGTTCGTCCTCAAGCGCACTCTGACCAAGGCTGCTGATCTCGGCTTCACCTTCTACACGCACCCGGAGGTTGAGTTCTACCTCTTCCGGTCCCAGGTACGCCCGGGTGAGCAGCCCGAGCCAGTCGACCACTACGGCTACTTCGACAACACCCCGCATGGGCAGGCCCAGGACTTCCGCCGTCAGGCGATCATGATGCTCGAGCAGATGGGCATCTCGGTCGAGTTCTCCCACCATGAGGGTGGCCCTGGCCAGCAGGAGATCGACCTGAGGTACGCGGATGCGCTCACGACCGCGGACAACCTGATGACCTTCCGGCTGGTGATGCAGGAGGTTGCCCTGGAGCAGGGCCTTGCAGCCTCGTTCATGCCCAAGCCCTTTCGCGACCACCCTGGCTCGGGCATGCACACGCACCTGTCGCTGTTCGAGGGGGATCGCAATGCCTTCTTCGAGGCGGGTGCTCAGTATCAACTCTCAAAGGTGGCCCGCTCCTTCATTGCGGGCTTGCTCGTGCACGCACCGGAGATCACGGCGGTCACCAATCAATGGGTTAATTCCTATAAGCGCCTTGCGGGGGGCGCGGAGGCTCCGGCCTGGATCTGCTGGGGCCACAACAATCGGTCGGCCCTCATTCGGGTGCCGATGTACAAGCCGGCCAAGGGAAACAGCACTCGGATCGAATTCCGCTCCCTCGACAGCGCCACGAATCCGTACCTCGCCTTCGCAGTGCTGCTCGCAGCCGGACTCAAGGGCATCGAGGAGGGCTATGAGCTTCCGGCTGGCGCGGAGGACGACGTGTGGGCGCTCACCCCTGCAGAGCGCAAGGCCGTAGGTATGGCGCCGCTGCCGTCCAGCCTGAACCAGGCCATTCAAGCGATGGAGAGATCCGAACTCGTGGCTGAGACTCTTGGTGAGCATGTCTTCGACTTCTTCCTGCGTAACAAGCAGGCCGAGTGGGAGGACTACCGGCAGCAAGTAAGCCAGTGGGAGCTGGACCGGTACCTTCCTATCCTGTGAGCAATCCCGCGCCTATTCACAGCGACGCAGCACCGGTCGTGCTGGCGATTCAAAACGAGTCAAGTGACCCGCCCCTGTGGGTCGGCAGTTGGTTGGCGGAGTGCGGCATTGACGTCCGCGTCCTCGCTGCCCATGACGGGGATGCTGTCCCCTCACTCGTCCCGGACGGGGTCTCGGGAGTTCTCGCATTGGGCGGCGCGATGGGTGCGAATGATGATGATTGGGCCCCATGGCTGCCCGCGGAGCGGGCCTTGCTCCGCGATGCGGTGGAGCGAGACGTTCCCGTCCTGGGGCTTTGCCTGGGATCGCAGTTGCTCGCGGCGGCGAATGACGGCCTCGTCGAGCTCGGTCCGGTCGCGGAAGTCGGGCTCTCCTATGTCTCGCGCACCGAGGAGGGAAGGCGTGATCCCGTGATG
>JAULZL010000066.1:0-18635 GCA_032117355.1 Candidatus Nanopelagicales bacterium | reverse complement strand
ACTGGCTCGCCGCATCGCCCGCTGATGCTGCGGCGATCAGCGTCAACAACTGAGCCTGTGACTGCGGGTCAGGGTCCTGCGCTGCCCAGTTCTTGGCCCGGTCGTAGACCGTGGCCGGCATGTCTTCGCGCGACTCCGGTTCGCAAGCGCTGCTGGGCGTGCTGGCAAGAGTCGTATCGATCGGGCCGTCCATTACAGCGCTCGAAGAACCCGGGCGAGTAGATCCCCCATGCGCGTGGCAGCCCCTCGACCGGCCTCAAGCACCTCCTCGTGGCTGAGGGCCTGACCACTCATCCCGGCAGCGAGGTTGGTGACGAGAGAAACCCCGAGGATCTCCATGCCGAGCGAGCGCGCCACGATCGCCTCGAGGGCCGTCGACATCCCGACCAGGGTTCCGCCGATCGCCCGCACCATCTCGATCTCCGCCGGGGTTTCGTACATCGGGCCACGGAACTGCGCGTACACCCCTTCGGGTAGTGGCTCGATCCCTTGGCACAGGGCTCGCAATCGAGGTGAATACAGGTCAGTGAGGTCAACGAAGTGGGCGCCGTGAAGGGGTGAGGTGCCGGTCAGGTTGATGTGGTCGCGGATCAGGACGGGTGTCCCGGGGGACCAGGCGCGGTCCAGGCCACCGCATCCGTTGGTCAGCACCATGGTTCGACAGCCTGCGGCTGCCGAGGTGCGCACACCGTGGGTGACGGCATCGACCCCGCGCTCCTCGTACAGGTGCGTGCGACCGAGGAAGACGAGGACCCGGCGGCCATCGGCGTCGATGCTGCGCACCTCGCCAGCGTGGCCCTCGACCACCGGCGGCGCGAAGTGCGGCAAGTTGGTGACGGGGAAGGATGCTGTCGTCTCGCCGAGTAGGTCGGCGGCGGGCACCCAGCCGGATCCCAGGACGACGGCGGCATCGTGATGGGGCTGGCCGGTGAGGTCGGCGAGCGCGGCGGCGGCTTCCTCAGCGCGATGCTGCGCCTCGATCGTGGCGGGATGGCTGGTCATCACGCGAACCTACCCCGTGAATGTGGCCTGTCGCCCGACCTCACGTGGATTGGCCAATGCAGCCTTCCAACGTCCGTTCGGTCATCCCGCCCAGCGAGCCGACCGCACCAATCGATTAGCCGTCCTGTTGATCCGGGCTCACGTGCAGGTGCCGGGCTGCCTCAGCGATGGAACCGGAGAGGCTCGGATAGACCGTGAAGGTCATGGCCAACTCGTCGACCGTCAGCTTCTGATCCACGGCGATGGTGAGGGAGTGGATGAGTTCGCTGGCATGTGCTCCGACGACGACCGCACCGGCGATCAGCCGCGATCCGCGCCGGCACAGGATCTTGACGAATCCGTCCCGCTGGTCCTGCATCTTGGCTCGCGGGTTTGTGGCCAGTGGCAGCAGCACGACATCCCCGCGGAATCGTCCTTCGTCGAGATCCCGCTGTGTCAGCCCGACGGTCGCGATCTCCGGGTCGGTGAAGACGGTGCTGGAAACGACTGCACGATCAAGGGGCTGGACGGCATCACCGAGGGCATGCCACATGGCGATCCGGCCCTGCATGGCCGCAACCGAGGCGAGCATGTGGACCCCGGTGCAGTCCCCTGCCGCGTAAATCCCGCTCGCGGATGTCCGGGAGACTCGGTCAACGGTGATGAACCCCCGCTCGTCGACCTCGACGCCTGCGGTGCCCAGCCCGAGGGTGTCGGTATTCGGCAGCGACCCGACCGCCATGAGCACATGCGTCCCTTCGACAGTGCTCCCATCGGCCAGGGTGACAAGGACGCCATCAGGCGTTCGCGCCGCGGCCACCGCTCGCGCCGTCGACAGCACCTGTACGCCACGCCGCGCATAGACCTCCTCAAGGACGGCCGCCGCATCCGGATCCTCGCCTGGCAGGACGCGATCGCGGCTGGAGATGAGGACGACCTCGCTGCCCAGGGCGTGGTAGGCGCTGGCGAACTCGGCGCCGGTGACCCCGGACCCAACCACGATGAGCCGTCTGGGCAGCTCGGAGAGGTCGTACAACTGCTCCCAGGTGAGGATTCGCTCCCCGTCCGGCAGGGCCTCCGGAAGCACGCGCGGCCGGGCCCCGGTGGCCAGCAGGATCGTCGTTGCCCGGTGCTCGGACTGATTTCCCTCTGTGTCCGTCGCGATGACTGTCCCTTGAATATCTAGCCGCCCCGTCCCGCGAATGACGTGCACTCCCTCGCGCTCCAACCGAACAGCGATATCCGTGCTCTGGGCGAGGGCCAGGTCCTTCACCCGGGCGTTGACGGTGGCGAGGTTGACGCTCAACATTCCGGCATTCGCACTGCGACCATCCATCAATACGCCCAGGCTGCTCGACTCTGCGGCAGTAGTCATGATGGCGGCGGTCGCGATCAGGGTCTTGCTTGGGACGCAGTCGGTGAGGACGGCGGAGCCGCCGAGGCCGTCACGATCGATGAGGGTGACCTCAGCGCCGAGTTGTCGGGCCACCAGTGCCGCCTCGTATCCCCCGGGCCCGCCTCCCACGATCACCACGTCAGCCACGTCAGCCACGTCAATATTCTTGCCTACCCACGAGTGGTGCCCCGCCTGCGCGGACCAGAATCGGATGCATTTGGCAGGGAAAAATGCCCTTGCCCGCTGGTCCGTGCGAACACGGTCTACGGTGGCCCCATGATGCTGCGCCGGGCTCTGGCTGCCCTCATTCTCGGAGCCCTCGCAATTCCTGCGACGACGTCCGTCGCCCTGGCTGCGGATCCGGTCGATGTTGCGGCTACCGCCCTGCGAAGTGGGGTCGCCGTCTACAGCGATCCGGACGCTGAGATGGCCCTGAGTGCAAGCGACCTCGACAGCCTCAACGCTCAGGCAATCGCCACTAACCTTCCCCTCTTCATCGCGGTGCTGCCCGACTCGGCCAAGGGCAGTGGTACGGCGGAGGAAGTCCGTGATCGCCTGCAGCAAGCAGTGCGGATGAACGGCATCTACGGGGTGGTTGTTGGCAAGCAGTTCCGGGCTGGCACCACTGATCCGGGCAAGTCCGCTGGGGACCTCGCGACCCAGGCCTTCCGCGAGGAGAAGGCCAATGGCCTGACCGCCGTGCTCTCGCGATTTATCGCTCTGAACGACGAGAGGTTCAACGGCACGGATGCCGGACCGGCCTCCTCTGATTCGAGCGGTGGCGTAGGTGGACTCTTGTTTGGGCTGCTGTGCTTATCGATCTTCATCGCCGTGCCCGCCTTCTTCATCATCAGGGGAGTGCGGGCGAGCAAGCGCCGGCTTGCCGACGTTCGAGTCACGATCGACGAGGACATCACGTCTTTCGGCGAGCGGGTTGCCGGGCTCGACACGAGCGACCCGGGCCTGTCCGAGGAGTCTCGCCAGGAGATTCAGCAGGCGCTCAACAGCTACGACAAGGCGAAAACCGCTGCGATGCGCATGAAGTCGCCCAAGGACGCCTCTACAGTCACGGCCGCCCTTGATGATGGGCGCTACGCCCTAGCCTGCATGGACGCGCGCGCGCAGGGCAAGCCGCTACCGGAGCGCCGGCCGCCGTGTTTTGTCGACCCCAGGCATGGGCTGAGCGTTGCGGATGTTGCCTGGGAGCCGCCAGGCTTGCCGTCACGTGAAGTTCCAATGTGCGCGGCTTGCCAGACCGATGTTGCGGCAGGCCGAAATCCCTTGGTGCGCGAGGTTCAGGACGGTGGCCAGATGGTTCCGTACTGGCAGGCCGGCCCGGCGTATCGCGGATACGGCAGGGGCTACTACTCGACGTTCGGCGATGCAATGTCTGGTGCCCTCATCGGAACTGCCCTAGGCAGCATGATGTGGAATACGCCGGCCTACGCCAGCCCCGCTGCGGAGCAGCAGCACGAGTCTTCGGGCTTTGGTGGCTGGGGATCATCCGGTGGCGGGGGCTCTGACGGCGGCGACTTCGGCGGCGGTGGGGATAGCGGAAGCGACAGCGGAGGCGGCGACTTCTAGTCGCCGTCCAATCGAGTGCCCGCTCAAGTCGCGGATTCGTGCTGGTCGTTCAACTTGTAGTTGCGGACTAGTCCTTTAGTTCGCAGATGACCGTTCCACTTGGGACCGTTGTGCCCTTCTCGGCAGTCAGGCCGGTTACCGTTCCCGACTTGTGCGCGGTCAGGGGTTGCTCCATCTTCATCGCCTCGAGGACGACGATGAGATCACCGGCCTGAACCTGCTGGCCCTCGCTCACCTCGACCTTGACGATGGTGCCCTGCATCGGTGCTGTCAGGGCGTCACCGGAGGCCGCCGTCGATGCTTTCTTAGCCGACCGCTTGCGGGGCCCTGCTGCTGGGGTGGCCGCACCGGTTGAACTGAGGGCGAAGTCACCCGGCAGCGACACCTCAACGCGCTTGCCGCCAACCTCGATGACGACGGTCTCCCGCGGAGCGATGTCCTCCGCAGCTTCCGACGAGCCGGAGTAGGCCGCAATGGTGTTCTCGAACTCGGTCTCGATCCAGCGGGTGTGAACTCGAAAGGGTTCATTGGCGTCGTCTGGAGCGAAGGCCGGGTCCCGGACAACCACCCGGTGAAAGGTCAGGGCGGTGGCAATGCCATCGACCTCGAACTCGTCAAGAGCCCGGCGTGCTCGCTGCAGGGCCTCCTGCCGGTCGCGGCCTGTCACGATCAACTTGGCCAAGAGCGAGTCGAAATTGCCGCCAATGACATCCCCGGCCCGAAAGCCTGAGTCGACACGAATGCCGGGCCCGCTCGGTGGATTCCATACGTTCAGCGCCCCGGGAGCTGGCAGGAAGTTGCGCCCCGGATCCTCGCCGTTGATCCGGAACTCGATCGAGTGGCCCCGCAACACCGGGTCGGGATAGTCGATCACGCCACCCTCGGCGATGCGGAACTGCTCGCGCACCAGGTCGACACCGGCAACCTCCTCGGTTACCGGGTGCTCGACCTGAAGTCGGGTGTTTACCTCGAGGAAGGAAATCGTGCCGTCGACTCCAACCAGGAATTCACAGGTGCCGGCGTTGACGTAGCCGGCCTCCTTGAGGATCGCCTTCGAGGACGCGTACAACTCGGCCAACTGAGCCTCAGTCAGGAAGGGTGCGGGGGCCTCCTCCACGAGTTTCTGGTGCCGGCGCTGCAGGGAGCAATCACGAGTCGACACCACCACCACATTGCCGTGCTGGTCGGCCAGGCACTGAGTCTCAACATGGCGGGGGTGGTCGAGGTAGCGCTCAACGAAGCACTCACCGCGGCCGAATGCTGCCACGGCCTCGCGCACGGCCGATTCGAAAAGGTCCGGGATCTCCTCCAGGGTGCGGGCCACCTTCAGGCCGCGTCCGCCACCGCCAAAGGCTGCCTTGATCGCGACCGGCAGGCCGTGCTCCTGGGCGAAGGTCACGACCTCCGAGGCGTCCGCAACCGGATCCGCCGTGCCAGGCACCTGGGGGGCACCGGCCCGCTGGGCAATGTGTCGCGCGGACACCTTGTCGCCGAGGGAGCGGATGGCAGAGGGCGGTGGCCCAATCCAGGTGAGACCGGCATCGATGACGGCCTGTGCGAAATCCGCATTCTCCGAAAGGAAGCCGTAGCCCGGATGCACCGCGTCGGCGCCGGACGTGCGAGCAGCCTCGATGATGCGATCGATGACCAGGTAGGACTCCACCGCTGTGTTGCCGCCGAGGGCATATGCCTCGTCTGCGAGCCGAACGTGCAGGGCATCTCGATCTGGATCCGCGTACACCGCGACCGATCCGAGGCCGGCGTCCCGGCAGGCGCGGATGACGCGGATCGCGATCTCGCCGCGGTTGGCGATGAGGACCTTTTGCACACGCGGAGCCTAGCGCGGGTAAGCGACCCATTCAGCGTCGGAGCGAGCACTCTTCCGCGCTGGCGCGACATCGGTCCGCGTCCACATGACCAGCGGGTATGCCGAACTTCATGTGCGTCAGTCGAGGTGACTCCAAAGGTCCGGCCAGCGAATGCCGAGTTCGGCCACGAGGTCGCGCAAAGTGGGCAATGAGATTCCCAGGACGTTGCTTGGGTCGCCGCTGATCCGGCGGACGTACGGCGCGGCCAGGCCATCCAGAGTGAACGAGCCGGCCACCTTGAGTGGCTCACCGGAGGCCACGTAGTCCGCGATCTCGTCGGTGCCCATCGCGGTGAACTCGACGGTCGTGGTGGTCGTCTTGCCGACCTCGCGCGTGCCATGCACGATCCAGTGGCCGGTGTGCAGTTGCCCGGTCCGGCCCGACATCGCGGTGATCCGCTCGATGGCGACAGCCGCGTTGAGTGGCTTGCCGTACGCGACGCCGTCCAACTCGAAGACCGAGTCGCAACCGACCACGATGGCTTGCTCGTCGACGGCGATGCCATGAGCCACATCGCGGGCCTTGGCCTTTGCCAGGTGCAGGGCGAGGTCGCCGGGAGCAATGGGCCCGAGGTCGGCGGTCAGTTCGGCGGTCAGGGCCTCCTCGTCCACCGCGCTTACCTGGACGATGTGTCGGACGCCGGCATCGGTGAGGACTCGACGGCGCGCGGGGGAAGCAGAGGCCAGGATCAGCGAGGTCACGTCTGCGGCCGTCAGTGGGGCAGGGAGCTGGCTCGCCAGGCACCGACCCCGGAAGCAGGCATGGACGGCATCATTCGCGCCCGGTCCGACCACGGGTGCACCTCGGGAGCGATGGTCGTGGTCGAGCGTCGACTGATCACGGCGACGATCGCAGCGATCTCCTCCGGGGTGGGATTCCCGCTGATGATCCTCAAGACCGGTCGGCGGGCACTGTCGTCTTCGTCCGTCATCTTCTGCCCCGCTACAGCGGAATGTTCCCGTGCTTGCGCGGTGGCCGAGTGGCGCGCTTGCTGCGCAGTGCGCGCAGGCCGCGGGTCACCATCGAGCGGGTCTCATGGGGGAAGATCACTCGGTCGATATAGCCCCGCTCCGCGGCAAGGTAGGGGTTCGCCAGGGTGTCCTGGTAGTTGTCGATCAGGCGCTTGCGCTCGGCCTCAGGATCGCTGGCCTCGGCAAGCTCCTTTCGATGCAAGATGTTGACCGCACCCTGGGCACCCATAACCGCAATCTCGGCGGTGGGCCACGCGAGGTTAAGGTCCGCGCCGAGGTGCTTGGAGCCCATCACGTCGTAGGCGCCGCCGTATGCCTTACGGGTGATAACCGTGACCAGCGGGACGGTCGCCTCCGCGTACGCGTAGATGAGTTTTGCCCCGCGGCGAATGATGCCGTCCCACTCCTGGTCGGTACCGGGCAGGAAGCCGGGGACGTCCACCAAAGTGAGCACTGGGATGTTGAATGCATCGCAGGTGCGCACGAACCGGGCCGCCTTCTCGCTGGCAGCGATGTCGAGGGTGCCGGCGAATTGCATCGGCTGGTTGGCGACCACTCCGACCGAGTGGCCCTCCACGCGGCCGAAGCCACAGATGATGTTGGGAGCGAAGAGCGGCTGGGTCTCCAGGAACTCGCCGTCGTCCAGCAGGTGCTCGATGACCCGATGCATGTCGTAAGGCTGGTTGGGCGAATCGGGGACGAGGGTGTCGAGGTCGTAGTCGTCATCGTTGATGGCGAGGTCAGCCTCGCCGCCCATGACCGGCGCGGGGTCGAGGTTGTTGCTTGGCAGGTAGGACAGCAGCGCGCGCAGGTACTCGATTGCGTCCTGCTCGTCGGTTGCCCGGTAGTGGGCAACTCCGGACTTCTGGTTGTGGGTCAGCGCGCCGCCGAGCTCCTCCATGCCGACGTCCTCGCCGGTGACCGTCTTGATGACGTCCGGGCCGGTGATGAACATGTGCGAGGTCTGGTCAACCATGATCGTGAAGTCGGTGATGGCGGGGGAGTAGACCGCCCCGCCCGCGCACGGCCCCATGATCAGCGAGATCTGCGGGACGACCCCCGAAGCGAGCACATTGCGCCGGAAGATCTCCCCGTACATGCCCAGGGAGACGACACCCTCCTGGATGCGGGCACCGCCGGAGTCATTCAGACCGATGACCGGGCAGCCGGTCTTCAGGGCAAAGTCCATGACCTTGACGATCTTCTCGCCGAAGACCTCGCCGAGCGACCCGCCGAAGACCGTGAAGTCCTGGGCGAAGACGGCGATGGGGCGTCCATCGATGGTTCCGTAGCCGGTGATGACCCCATCCCCGAAGGGCCGGGTCTGCTCGAGGCCGAAACTGTGGGAGCGATGCCGGGCCAGGCCGTCGAACTGCTGGAAGGAACCCGGGTCGAGGAGGGCCTCAATCCGCTCCATCGCGGTCATCTTGCCTTTGGCATGCTGCTTGTCTATCGATGACTGGCGGCGGCCGACGGCCTCGGCACGGCGCTCGGCAAGCGTCGCGGCCTTGCCCGCGGTTGTCCGGCGATCGACCGAACCTGCTTCGTCAGTGGTCACGGCACTCATGGTTGACACCCTTCCTCCCGCGTACCTTAGCCATCGTGAGCACTCCGATTCTTCGTCAAGCGCTCGATCCATTGCGCATTGCGGATTTACTGGCCGAGGCTGGCTGGTCAGGGCCGCTGCCCGTCTTGTTGGCCACCACGGAATCCACCAATGCCGATGCCATCCGGCTGGCGACCGACGGAGCGCCAGAGGGCTCCTGCGTGGTGGCCGAGGAGCAGACAGCCGGACGTGGACGCCTCGGCCGAACATGGTCGAGTCCGCCCCATGCCGGCCTATGGCTATCGGTCGTCGTCCGGGCAGCGGAACAGCCGAGGCCACGCCTCGCATGGCTGGCCCTGGTTGCCGGACTGGCCGCCCGGGATGCGATCCGCTCCCTGGGCAGCGTGCCGGTGGCACTCAAGTGGCCCAATGACTTGGTCATCGAAACGGCTGCCTGTGGGGGTGGTGGCGGACCGGTCAAGTTTGGCGGCATCCTCTCCGAGGCCCTCGCGGACGGAACGGTCATCCTCGGGATCGGGATCAATGTCTCGATGCGCACGGCGGAACTGCCATTCCCCAATGCCACCTCCTTGTTCCTGGAGTCGGGCCCGCAGGATCGCGAGGCCCTACTCGCGGCCCTGCTCGTCCACCTGCGCGATCGACTGGAGCAATGGCGGGCAAATGACCCGAGACTGGCCGAGGACTACCAGCGCGCTTGCCTGACGATCGGACGGCGGGTTGAGGTTTCGATGCCCGACGGTTCGGTAATCCGCGGAATCTGCGAATCCATCGACGCGGACGGCCATCTCGTTGTCGACACGCAGGGAAATCGGGCGACTATCACCGCTGGTGACGTCATCCATGCCACCATCTAGCCATGGGATACCCACAGAAACTTCTCTCGCAGGGCGAGGTCATCAAGTTCGAGATGAAGCCGCATTGGCGCGCTCTGATCGTGCCGATGCTCTTGCTCATCGTCGTCGTCGGTCTTGGCGCCTTCCTCTTCACCCTCATTCCAGCGCCCGTCAACCTGGCAATCGTGGTGCTCGTCGTGGTGATCATTGTCTGGTTCAGCCTGATCCCCTTCCTACGCTGGATCACGACCCAGTACGTCTTCACCAACCGCCGGGTGATCATCCGACGGGGTCTGCTCACCAAGCAGGGTCGCGATATGCCGCTGTCGAAGGTCAACAACGTCACCTTCGAAGTGACCTTCCTCGGCCGGATCCTCAACTTCGGCCGTCTCATCATTCAGTCGGCAGGCGAGGACTCAGACCTCGACATCGAGGATGTGCCGAACGTTGAGGTCATCCAGCGCGACGTCTACCAACTGTACGAAGAGGACGACTCCCGCCGCCGTGGTGTTTCCGAGCGGACGGGCAACGAACCGGTTCTCCCCTCAGATGGGACCTGAACCAGCCCTACGCAATCCGTTTGGGACGGGTCATCAATTCGGCGTAACGTCACACCGGCTCGGGAACTATCTCCCGGGCCGGTGTGCTTGTCTCCGGGAAGACCCACTTTCGGTACGACCACCAACGGAACAACGTCCCAAGGGCTAGGCCCAGGACATTCGCGCTGATGTTGTCGGCGGTTGGGCTCGTCCACTGGAACAGGTAGTGGGTGATGCCGAGACACCCGACGGCGATGCCGCTGGCAATGCCGTTGAGCAGGAAGAACAGCAGATACTCCCGGCCGACGCTCGTGCCACCCCGGTCGCGGAAGGTCCACCAGCGATTCGCTCCGTAGGCGAAGGTCGTTGCCAGGATCGCGCTGATCACCTTGGCGGTGAGCGGCCGGTCGTAGAACAGTCCTTCGCCAGGGCTCCCGGGCTGCAGGCTGACGAACCGCAACACATTGAAGGTACCTACGTCGATGACCAGCGCGCTCAGCCCGACAATGCCGAACTTCGCGGCCTCGGGCCACAGGGAAGCGACTCTGCTTCGCACTGCCGTCCAGGTTGTCTGCGGCGCCCTGCGCGGGGTCGCCCTGCCCGTAGTTCGGGCCGTCGTTTTCGATGTCATGGCCACCCAACGAAGGTAGCCGCGGCCCGATAGCGACGACGGGTTCAGGACGTTGAGTGCCCGGCTAGGTTCGCGCGATGACGGTCATGACCGATGGGCAGCGCTTCTTCGTACGGCCGATGGCAGCATGTCAAGGGTCAGGCGGTAGGTAGGTCAGGCGAGACGGGCGTGCGGGTAAGTTTGCGGCATGCCGATCCGGGTTGCGGTAGACGGTGCGCCCGTGGTCGGCATGATCGGCGGGGGGCAGCTCTCCCGAATGACCGCCGCGGCCGCCACCGCCCTCGGCGTGGGCTTTCGAGTCCTGGCCTCCTCCGAAGTTGATCCGGCGGCTCAGGTTGTTCGCGACGTCCGCATCGGCTCGCATGAGGCGATGGATGACGTGCTGAGGTTTGCGGCCGGGTGCGATGTGGTGACCTTCGATCACGAACACGTGCCGGGTCCCATTCTGGAAGCTCTCGAGGCCGCCGGGGTGGACGTCCGCCCGCGGCTCGGCGCGCTCTTCCACGCGCAGGACAAGGTTCACATGCGCACCGTCCTGACGGACCTGGGTCTGCCATGCCCGTCCTGGGCGATCGTGGCGGATGCTGACGCGGTCGAGGACTTCGCAGGGGTCCATGGCTGGCCGGTCGTGCTGAAGACCTCGCGGGGCGGATACGACGGCCGCGGCGTCTGGGTTGTCTCGTCACGCGCGGACGCCGAGCCAATTCTTTCGACCGGCGCGGCGACCGGGACCACGTGGCTGGTCGAGCAGCACGTTCCATTCGTCCGCGAACTGTCTGCCCAGGTGGCGCGCTCGCCCAGTGGCCAGGCGGTCGCCTATCCGGTGGTTCAGACCACGCAGCTGAACGGCATCTGCTCAGAGGTCATCGCGCCTGCTCCTGGACTGGATCCGGAGCGGGCCGTCCTCGCCCAGGAGCTTGCCTTGACCATCGCGGGAGCCCTGGACGTCACAGGGATGCTCGCCGTGGAGTTGTTCGACACCGGCCGGGAGTTGCTCGTCAACGAACTAGCCATGCGTCCGCATAATTCTGGCCATTGGAGCATCGAAGGAGCTGTCACCAGCCAGTTTGAGAATCACCTGCGTGGCGTCCTCGACCTGCCCCTGGGTGATCCGCGTGCGTTGGCCCCGCATGCGGTGATGGTGAATATCCTCGGCGGTGATGTGGACGACCTCTACTCGGCGTATCGACATGTACTGGCGCGCGACCCCGGGCTGAAGGTGCATCTATATGGCAAGGAGGTTCGACCCGGGCGCAAGCTCGGCCACGTGACCGCAATCGGCCACGACCTCAGTGCCCTGCTGGCCAGGGCCCACCACGCCGCCGACTACTTCGCCGGCACGATCGATGAGTGATGGCAGGCTGGGCGCCATGAGCGCGGATCCGCAGGTGGGCGTGTGCATGGGCAGTGACTCCGATTGGCCCACCATGGAGGCGGCGTGCCTTGCCCTCGAGGAGTTCGGGGTGTCGTACGAGGTGAACGTCGTCTCGGCCCATCGGATGCCTCGGGAGATGGTCGAGTACGCCACGTCGGCAGTGGATCGGGGGCTGAAGGTCCTCATCGCTGGGGCCGGCGGTGCGGCGCACCTGCCGGGCATGCTGGCTTCCTTGACGCCGATTCCGGTGATCGGTGTTCCGGTGGCGATACCGCCCCTTGATGGAATGGACTCGCTGCTCTCCATCGTTCAGATGCCCGCGGGCGTTCCCGTCGCGACGGTTGCGATCGGCAATGCCCGTAATGCCGGTCTGCTTGCCGTCCGCATGCTGGCCCTTGCCGACGTGGACCTGCTCGCCTCCATGGTCGCCTTCCAGGCGGAGCTCAACGACCAGGCCAAGGCGAAGGGCCAGGCCCTGGGCCAGCTGCGGCGGCAATAGGCAAGGCTGCCGGGGCCACCTACCGCGGAGCAGTCACCGCGCTGTGGTCGAGCCCGAGTGACTGACGGAGTGCCGGAGCGAGAAGCCTAGGCGAGCATGAGCGGGAGCCGCGTGAGATCGGTTCCCTCAACTCCTGTGAAAGAGCGCTTGGACAGTAGATGGACGGTCCACTCTGCGGCGTTTGGTGCGCATTCCGGTGGGCTCCGTTAGGTAAACCCTGCGCCGGGCGACCGGGGCACGGTGCTGGGACTGCTGTGCTCGCCCCTGCGAAGCCAGCCAAGCTGGTGCGCCGTCTCTCGGTTCGTCCGTATGTGCCACCCGAGCCGTGCTCGGAGCATCCGGGAGGTCACGTTACCCGTCGAGGCGTCTACCAGGCCGATGGGCACACCCGTCAGCGCTACCTGCGCACCCCGCCCGGCTGGTAGGACGGGGCCAAGCGCAGCGACGTCATCCCGCGCGGCGAACGCATCGCGGCCCCGCAAATGACGAGAGGCGGCCCGAAGGCCGCCCCTCGTGGTGAATTCTGTGTCAGGCTTCTGCCAACATCTTGTCGGAGACCTCGAGGAAGACGGTGTCTCCCGAGGTTCCGAGGACAACGGCCTCATAAACGTCGGTACCCTCATCAGACACTGCGACGTGCTCGCCTGTGGTGAACGCTTGACCGTGAGTGGGAACCGGCAGCACGCCGGAACCTACGAGGTTGTTGAAGTCAACCCGCAAATGGCGCATGGGGCACCTCCTCGTTTTCATAGTGTCCCCTCGTCCGCGTCTGGCAGCAATCCCGGGGCGGGTGTTTTGCCGGGCTGGGAACGGGCACTGTTGATGATCTCCTCGCTGAAGTGGCTCAGAAGCGCGTCGAGGATCTCGTCGCTGAGGTCCGCCACGACGATGTCGTAGTGGTCCCCGGCCGCTTCGGAATGACGCTCTCCGGTGTCTGAGATAAGCACACTGTCAGTAGGCAGGACCTCGTAGCCGGCCAACCTGAGCGAGGCGATGACCGCCTCTCGGTACTTGCCGTACTTGCTGACTGGGTTGTGGGTAGCCAGCCACTGACGCAGATCGTCTGACGCCGACGGCGTCGGGCACTAGACCGGCCTCGCCCGGACGTGCGAACACGGACACGACAGCGAACTCGGTGCCGTACCGGGCGGCGAGACGGGCTCGCAGTTCGGGGTGCCGCTCGAGGAGTTCCTCGTAGGCCTCCCGTGTGGAGTTCGGGAACGTGCCTCTGATTCGGTCGTTGTTCCAGACACCACAGCGGACCACTACCTGAAGATCGGAGCCGTCCAGAGGCTCCTCACGAAGGGTGACGTGAAGTCGCATGTTGCTCCTTGGTGTGGGGTGTGACCGTCACTGTTGCGGCGCGGCCGTAGACAACCACGACCAGGTGACATTCGATGGGCTCGGACCACGCGAACTCTCGTACGAGCCGGTCGATGACCTTTCGTGCGCCGCCGCCCCAGATGTCATCACCGAAACCATCGAATGTCACGGTCGAAACGCTGTCCCCCGAGCGTGTAACTAATGTGCCGCCAGAACTCCTCGCTCGTACGAGCCCGTCACCGGCCCAGGCGCCGCAATTCGATCACCGGGCACCTGTCCATGATGACGGTGAGTCCAGCGTCGACTGCCCGTTGTGCGGCGGCCTCATCGATGACGTCCAACTGCATCCACAGTGCCGGAGTACCAACGGCTATCGCCTCGTTGACGAATTGACCAACTCGATCCGACCTCACGAAGCAGTCGACTACGTCGGGGGTTCCCACGGCACTCGCTGCCTCGCCGATGGTCGCGTACCCCTGCTCGCCGTGGACCATCTCGGCCCTCGGGTAGATCGGGATGATTCGTTTGCCGTGGCGCTGCAGCACCTGAGCCACGCCGAAGGCCGCTCGCTCAGGGTTATTTCCAAGGCCGACGATGAACCACAGGGACGCTTGCTCGAGAATCCGAGCAGCGTCGGCGTCTGTTCCGTACAGGAGCGCGCCAGCGCTCATGCGTTGGGCCTCCCGAGGGCGCGGTACGTCCAGCCAGCGTTTCGCCAGGCAGCGGGATCGAGGGTGTTACGGGCATCGATGATGTGGCGTCCGGCTGCTGCGCCGCCCACGGCAATCGGGTCTAGGTCTCGATACTCGGCCCACTCGGTGGCGTGGATGACCAGGTGTGCTCCGGCCAGGGCCGCCATGACGTCCTGCTCGTAGGCCAGGTTCGGATAGACCCGCGCGGCGTTGGTCAAGCCCTTGGGGTCGTGGACGACCACGTGAGCACCCGAGTTGCTGATGGCCACTGCCACGTCAAGGGCGGGAGAGTCACGCACGTCGTCACTGTTGGGCTTGAAGGCCGCGCCGAGAACGGTCACCGCCTTGCCGCTGAACGAGCCGTCGAGGGCCTTGCGTGCCAGGTCCACCGTGTGGGCTCGGCGCCGCAGGTTGATCTGGTCGACCTCGCGCAGGAAGGTCAGCGCCTCCTCAGCCCCGAGTTCTCCGGCACGTGCCATGAAAGCGCGGATGTCCTTGGGTAGGCATCCGCCGCCAAAACCGAGTCCGGCAGCCAAGAAGCGGTTGCCGATGCGGGGGTCGTAGCCGATGGCCTCGGCAAGTTGGCTGACGTCGGCCCCGGCAGCCTCGCAGACCTCTGCCATTGCATTGATGAAGGAGATCTTGGTTGCGAGGAACGAGTTGGCGGCGACCTTCACGAGCTCGGCGGTGGCGAAGTCCGTGACGAGGAATGGGGTGTCAATCGCGATCAACGGCGCGTACACCTCGCGAAGGAGGTCCTCGGCTCGCTGGGTGCGAACTCCCACCACGAGCCGGTCGGGCCTCAGCGTGTCCTCGACCGCGAAACCCTCCCTGAGGAACTCGGGATTCCACGCGACCTCGACTCCGGGTGCCGCAATGTCCTTTAGTCGCGTTGCGATCTCGCTTGCCGTGCCGACGGGCACTGTTGACTTGCCGACGACGAGAGCGTCCGGGCGCAGGTGCGGGGCGAGTGCGGCCACTGAGCCGAACACCTGGGTCATGTCGGCTCGCTGGGCCCCGGGTTCCTGCGGGGTGCCTACGCAGATGAAGTGGATATCAGCGAACTGGGCGGCCTCCTCGAAGGAGGTGCTGAACCGAAGGCGACCAGCATCGATGTTCCGCTGGAGGACCTCGTCCAGGTCAGGCTCGTAGAAAGGCACCTGACCAGCACTCAGGATCGCTACCTTCGATTCATCAACGTCGATCCCGATGACATCGAATCCCAGCTCGGCCATGCAGGCTGCATGGGTAGCGCCGAGATAGCCCGTCCCGATGACCGAAAGGCGAAGCGGCATGGCCAAAGGTTAGTCCTCGAGAGGTCGGGCCATATCCCGCCGCGTGGTTCAGGGCGAAACGAGGAATAATTCCGCCCGGTGTGCTGGTCGCTGCGTCCGCGCCCGGAGGGAATCCGATAGTTTTATGTCCGATGTTTCAACTCAGGTGCGTTGCAGTGCTTGACCGCTGGCAGATTCGCGTGAATGACTTCGGTGAACCACGAGCGGATTGCAGTGGAGCCCCGCCTTGTGGGGCATGGGTAGAGGTGGCATCTAGGCCGAGGAGGCAGCAGTGAGTTTTGCGGGCAACAAGGACTTCGACCTCTTCGCTCCGGCGCAGGAGCACGAGGAACTCCGCGCGGCCGTTCGCTCGCTCGCGGAGGACAAGATCGCTCCCCGCGCGCATGAGATTGATGCGAGCGGGGAGTTCCCGCAGGATGTCTACGACGCGCTCCGATCGAGCGGCTTCCACGCGATCCACATTCCCGTTGAGTACGGGGGTGAGGGTGGCGATGCGCTCGCGGTCTGCCTGGTGATCGAAGAGGTTGCTCGGGTCTGCGCGTCAAGTTCGCTGATCCCGGCGGTTAACAAGCTCGGGACGATGCCCCTGCTGGTCGGTGCGAGCGAGGACCTGAAGCAGCGCTACCTGCCGGCCGTCGCGTCCGGCGAGTCGATGTTCTCGTACGCGCTGAGTGAGCGCGAAGCGGGCAGTGATGCCGCGGGAATGAAGACGCGTGCGGTGGCGGATGGCGACTCCTGGGTGCTCAATGGGCAGAAGAGCTGGATTTCAAATGCCGGTGTCTCGAGCCACTACACGGTCATGGCCGTCACGGACCCGGACAGGGGAGCCAAGGGGATCTCAGCCTTCGTCGTGCACGCCGATGACGAGGGTTTCGCATGGTCCACGCCGGAGCGGAAGCTAGGAATTCACGGGTCTCCGACGCGAGAGATCACCTTCACGAACTGCCGCATCCCCGGGGATCGGATCATCGGTGAGCCGGGTACGGGGTTCGTGACCGCAATGGCAACCCTGGACCACACGAGGATCACCATCGGCGCCCAGGCTGTCGGCATCGCCCAGGGAGCGCTGGACGTTGCCACGGCCTACGCCAAGGAGCGTGAGCAGTTCGGCAAGTCGATTGCCTCATTCCAGGGTGTCCAGTTCATGCTCGCCGACATGGCTATGAAGCTGGAGGCTGCCCGGCAGCTCGTCTACGTGGCGGCCGCGAAGAGCGAGCGTTGCGATAGCGACCTCACCTTCTTCGGTGCTGCGGCGAAGTGCTTTGCATCAGACGTGGCGATGGAGATCACGACGGATGCCGTCCAGGTACTCGGTGGCGCCGGATACACGCAGGACTGGCCCGTCGAGCGTTACATGCGCGATGCCAAGATCACGCAGATCTACGAGGGCACCAATCAGGTGCAGCGCATCGTCATGGCCAAGCACCTGCTTGGCCGACTCGGATAGCGAGAACCCGCTGGAGCGCAATGGCTCATGCCATGGGTGTTTCGTGGCTCGGCCACGACGCTGCCGCGCGATCTCGGCTTGCTTCAGCGGTTAATCCGACCCGCGAGGCACCTGACTGGCCGACTCGGATTGGCACGGGGCCCTACGCTTCACCTCGTGGACGCGCCGACCCTGACGCTGCCGCCCGGCATCCGCATTGTGGTGCGGGGCGATACGTGGAAGGTCCGAGCGACCTCCATTCACGGCGTGCAGCAGGCGTGCGTCACGAGCGCTGGACGTTCTCCGGTTCGGCGGATCGTCGTTCGCGTCGACTATGGCCGGCCCCCGCGGGGGTGGGTGGGTGCCCCGGAGGTGCGCGGCCTGGTTGCCTCGTCCTTTCGATTGCGCGGATCGAGCGGCTGTCAGGTGGAATTGCGCACCCTCAACCCCGTTGATCCGGCGATTCTTCTCGCTGGTGCTGTTCGAATGCTTCGGCCGATGGTCGTGGACGTGGGAGCGTCCATCGCGCTGGCGCCGGGGTTGCCGGCGTCAACAGCCTCCCTCGCCGGGTACGTGCACGATGTGTGCTTTGACCCCCCGGAGCGGATGCCTGGAGACGTGGTTGCCGACCAGCTGTTGGAGGGGGCAGCCGACGCGGCGTCGAGTAGTGACAGGCGGGCTGGCGAAGGCAGCGTCCATCTGCGCCGGTGGGACATCGTGGTGGCGCCGAGCGACTCACCGACTGCGAATCGATTGAAGACAGTCGTGGTGGAACCCGCTGCTGGGAGCTATCGCTGGCGACTGCCAGGCGGTTCTGCGGAGGTCTACGTGGATCCGAGCGTGCACCGGCCAATGGGCCGACGGTCGATCCAGCCTCGGGTCATTGGATCCGCCTCGATGATTGATGGAACCTTGGTGATTCAGGCACCGGACATCGCGCTGCGCATCCGTGGCGACGTGACGTCGGGTGACGTGCACCGGCTCAAGTCGGTGAGTGGGCTGACAGTCGATGATGCTCTGCCCCCGCAGTTGAGGGCGCAGCTCGCTGCCTGCGGAGTCGTGCTCGCTGGGCCGACTCTGCCCCAGACGGAATTCCCTGGCGACGACCTTGAATGGCAGGTCAGGTCGGTTGCTGATCGCCGGGAGGCACTTCGCCTTCATGGTCCGCAGGCGGCGCTGTCCCAGTGGCCATCGGTCAGCGTCGTCCTCGTGACGCATCGCGACCGATTCGTTGATCACGCGGTCGCGCAGCTTGCCCGGTTGGATTACCCGAACTTGCAGGTTGTTATCGGCTTGCACGGCGTCGACATTGACCCGCCGCGCTTCGCGCCGTTGCGTGAGCGCCATGAGTTGGTCCTGCTGCCGATCGAATCATCAATGCCCTTCGGTTCAGCCATGCAGACTGCCTGTCAGCGTGCAGAGGGCACCGTCCTGACGAAGGTGGATGATGATGATTTCTACGGACCCGCGCACGTCTGGGACTTGGTGCTCGCTCGCGCCTACTCTGGCGCTCAACTGGTCGGCAAGGCACTTGATTGGATCAGGGTTGAGCCGGTGGACTGCACGGTATTCCGTCCTGAGTATCCAGCCGAGCAGTACGCGACCTTCATCGCGGGTGGCACCATGATGATCTCCCGGGCGGACCTTGATCATGT
>JAULZL010000065.1:0-5088 GCA_032117355.1 Candidatus Nanopelagicales bacterium | reverse complement strand
CCGTGCACGCTGCCGACGGCGAAGCCGCGCTCGGTCAGATCGTCGGAGATCTTCTGTGCCTTGCGCTTGGTGCGCGTGAAGATCATCGCGAGCTGGCGTCCCTCGGCCTGCAGGATGCGAGCGACGAGCTCGATCTTGTCGAGTGGGTGGGCGCGCCACACGTGCTGCTCGATGGCATCGACGGTGCTGCTCTCGTCATTGGGATCAGATGCGCGGATGTGCGTTGGTTGGGTCATGTAGCGACGGGCCAGGTTCACGATCTGGCCGGGCATGGTCGCCGAGAAGAGCATGGTCTGCCGAGTTGCAGGGAGCGCGGCGACGATTCTTTCTACGTCGGGCAGGAAGCCCATGTCCAGCATCTCGTCGGCCTCGTCGAGGACGAGCTCGCGAACGACCGAGAGATCAAGTTCGCGGCGGGTCATCAGGTCGATGATGCGGCCCGGTGTGCCGACAACAACATCGACGCCGTTGCGGAGGGCGTCGATCTGCGGCTCAAGTGCTCGGCCGCCGTAGAGAGCCAGGACGCGAACCCCGCGCAGTCGACCGGCTCGCTCGAGATCGGTGGCGACCTGCAGGCCGAGCTCGCGAGTCGGGCAGATCACGATTGCCTGTGGCCGGTCGCGGTCGCCTTCGAGGTCAATCCGCTGCAACAGCGGGATGCCGAAGCCAAGAGTCTTGCCGGTACCCGTCTTGGCCTGGCCGATCAGGTCGCGGCCCTCGAGGGCCAGCGGAATGCATTGCTCCTGAATGGGGAAGGCGAATTCGATGCCGTCCTCGAGCAGGGCCTGGACGATGAGTGGGTCGGTACCGAGTGCGGCGAAGGAGGGTGCGGCAGTCGGATCGACGGTGCTTTCAGTAGTCAGGGGGACTCCAGATTCATGGGCGTTGTTCGCCCCAGCCAACCTGGGCGGGCCTACCGATCGCTTGGACGCATCCTTGCGTCGCTCGCGGTCACCAGCGCCTCACACGGGCACCATCGGCATGCCCTGCTCCGGGCTTGCGACGATCGTACCCCGCCGAAGTGGCTACCCTTGGCAACCATGGCCGTCCCCCCACCAAATGCCCTGAAGTCTGATCCGGAGTACCGGCAGGCGGTCATTGACCTTCTCGGGGTGCTGGCCTACGGCGAGTTGACCGCCTTCGAGCGGATTGCCGCCGATGCATCAATGGCTCCGGGTATCGACGACAAGATCGCCCTGGCCGGGCTCGCCTCGGCCAAGTACGGGCACTTCGTCCGACTCGGGGATCGGCTACGTGAACTGGGCATCCGAGTCGAGGACGCCATGGCGCCCTTTCAGCGGCCGCTGGATGAATTCCACGGTCACACGGCGCCCAGCGACTGGCTAGAGGGGCTGGTCAAGGCGTACGTGGGTGACGGCATCGGCGCGGACTTCTACCTCGAGGTGTCCACCTACGTCGACACCCAGACCCAGTCACTCGTGCAGAGCGTGTGCGGTGACGCCAGCTCCTCTGCCTTCATCGTCGAAACCGTCCGGGAGGCGATCCAGGCAGACCCGCGCTGCGCCGGACGCCTTGCGCTTTGGGGACGTCGCCTGGTTGGCGAAGCCCTCTCACAGGCCCAGCGGGTCGCCGCCGAGCGAGATGCCCTGTCGACCCTGCTCGTGGGCGGGGTCGATCGCCCTGGCGCGGACTTGGCCGAGATCGGCCGCATGCTGGCCCGGATGACCGAGAACCACACCCGGCGGATGAGCTCCCTCGGGCTTGCCGCGTAGAACGCGGATCGCTCAGCCACCAATCCGCGCCGAGCTCGCCCAAGGCTCCTTGTGCCGACGGTCGCCATCTCGACGAGAGGAAAAGCAGCGGCAGCCCGACGCCGCTAGACGAGAGTTTGGCATGTACTGGGCTACAATGTAGCTCAACACTGGGAGGAGAGCATGGCTAAGCCAGCAAATGACGTGGTGCGTGCGCGCGTCAACAGAGAGGTCAAGCAGGAAGCCACTGAAGTCCTGGCTGCCATTGGCCTCACTCCCTCGGATGCCTATCGGATGCTATTGGCTCGGATCGTCGAAGAGCAGGCACTTCCTTTCGAGCCGCTCGTGCCGAACGCGACGACGATTGCCGCCATGCGAGAGTCACGTACGGCCGACCTTCGTCGGTTCGATTCTGTCGAGGCTTTGATGAGCGATCTCGATGCGGACGATTGAGCGTTCGGGGCAGTTCAAGCGTGACTACAAGCGCGAGATGAACGGGACGCGGCGATCGGCGTTGCCGCGGGCCCTTGCCGAAGCGGTCGGCCTGTTGGCATCTGACAGTCAGTTGCCGGATCGATATGTCGACCACGCACTAAGCGGTCAGTTGAAAGGATTTCGAGACCTTCACATTTTCCCCGACTTGATCCTCCTCTACGAAAAGCCGGACCGCAGCACAGTGCGATTGGTGCGCCTTGGTTCGCACAGCGAACTGGGCCTTTAGCGCGTGCAACGCCGAATTGAGCGGCTCGGTTGATTGGAGGGCCCCGGTGTGATGCCAGCGGTCGAGGTCACGGCAACGCACTGCCCGGTCGGGGCGGCACCCAGGGCACGTCCCGACCGGGGAGCGGTCAAACGACCAATCCGCCGATCACCCGGGTGACCCACGTGCCTGGCAACATCGACTAGATCGCGCTGCCGAATCCAACCTTGCGCGTCGATGCGGGCCCGATCTCAACGTAGGCGATCTTGTCCGCCGGGATCAGGACCGTCCGGTCCCGCTCGTCCTTGAGGGTCAGCACGCCACCGCTGGCAATGGCTGCTTCGACAGCGGACTGGATATCCGCGGGGCTGGCATCGGTGTCGACGGCAATCTCCCGCGGAGTGTTCTGTACGCCGATCTTGATCTCCACTGCTGGCCCTTCGTCCATGGTCGACGATCTGTCGACGGCGATCGTGCTTTGGTGTTAACACCGCTAGGCGGTAAATATTTCAGCCCGCAGGCTCGGTTGCCTGCGGAGGGTGAGTCAGGGGGAACCCACGAATCCCACGCCAGGCGAGGGCAGCGATCAGATCGGCCGCCTCCTCCCGGGAGAGGACTTGCGGGTCCTGGGCCAGCCACTGCCGCGCGGCCACCTGGGCCATGCCCTGCATGCCAGAGCCGAGCAGCAGTGCCTGCGCATCGTTGAGGCCGGTGTCTTCGGCGATGACCCTGGCGATCTTTCGGGCGATCGCCAGGTTGGCCCGGTCGACGCGTTCCCGGACGGCCGGCTCATTTGTCAGGTCACTCTCGAAGACCAGCCGAAAGGCCCCGCGCGAATCGTCGACGAAGGCGAAGTAGGCCTGCATGGTGGCTGTCACTCGCTGCTTGTTGTCGGACGTCGACCGCATCGCCGCATTCGCCTGGGCGAGGAGGTCCTCGATGCCTGCGTCGAGCAGGGCTAGGTACAGATCGAGCTTGCCGGGGAAGTGCTGGTAGAGCACCGGCTTGGAGACGCCGGCTTGCTCCGCAATGTCATCCATGCCCGCTGCGTGGTAGCCGGAGGCGACGAAAACCTCGCGAGCTGCATCGAGAACCTGGGCCCGACGCTGCTGCCGGGGCAGCCGAGCGTGCGCAGGTGCGGTGCTTGGACTCACGGCCTCGAGCCTACCCGCGGGTAACCTGTGGGCATGGACGCCCCGACGAAGCCCTGGCCCGAAGAGGACGTGTACCTGCCGACCTGCACGATGGCGGTTCGGCATGCCCCAGCCGTCCTCCCGGGTGCACCGCCGGCGGTGTTCGTCCATGGCCTGGGCGGATCCTCGCTCAACTGGACGGACCTCATGGCCCTGATGCGTCAGGATGCCGACTGCTGGGCCCCCGACCTAGGTGGGTTCGGGCAGTCGCCCCCGCCCCGCGATGGCGACATGTCTCCCCCCGGCTACGCGGCGAATGTCGCGAGCCTCATTGAGGATGAGTTGGCAGTTCAGCCCGTCCACCTCGTCGGCAACTCCATGGGCGGAGCGGTCGCCCTGCAGCTTGCGGCCCGGCGGCCGGACCTCATCCGCTCGCTGACCCTGATCTCCCCTGCCCTCCCTGCGCTGCGGGCCACCAAGGGCAATGCTCACCTGCCGGTGATCGCCGTCCCAGGGGTGGGGGAGCGATTGCTGTCGAAATACGCCGAGCTTGATGCGAATGCGCGGGTGAAGGCAACGATCGATGCCTGCTTCGCGGATCCAAGCCGGCTTTCCGAGCAGCGCATGGCCGAGGCGGTGGACGAGACCCGAAGGCGCGACGAGCTTCCCTATGTCGGGGACGCATTCCTGCGGTCACTCCGCGGGTTGCTCCGAACTTTCCTGGACGCTGGCCCCGACCGGCCGTGGAAACTCGCTGAGCGAATCACCTGCCCGGTTCTCGTGGTCTACGGGATGAAGGATCCGCTCGTCGACCCCCGTGGAGCCCATCGCGTTACGCGCCACTTCCCCAACGCCCACGTCATGGTGCTTCCCGATTGCGGTCACGTGGCGCAAATGGAGCATCCGGAACTCGTCTACGGAGCCTGGAAGCGTTTCATCGGATCGGCGTGAGCCGGCCTCACCGACCTACTTCGATGTCGGTTCCAGCAACGGAATGGTGACGACGTCGTAGGGCAGATCCCAAGTCTCCGGGAGGAGTTGGGCCAGCATCGCCGGGCCTATCCCGCGGGCGAACTCCAGGTGGACGGCAGCCAGGGCACGCTGACGGTCGGCATGGCCACAATGAGCGATGAACTCCTGGACGACCGGCTCCTGCAAACTGTTGATTGCCGATTGGAATTCCGGGTTGTGCCAGCCCAGTCGGTGCTGTTCGAGGCCGATGATCCGCACATGCTCCCTCCCGGGTCGCATGAATTCGCGAATCATCACCGCTTCTGACATGCCCGGCGACGAGGACGCTGCGATCTCGCGCTGGTAGTCGGCATTGAGCCGGGTGGCACTGCCGATCATCCGGCGGGAGGCATCGAAGAACAGGTCCTGCTTCGAGGCATACCGGCCGAAGAGCAGGCCCTCTGTGTAGCCGCTGGCTCGGGCGATGGCGGCCGTGGTTGCTGCCTCGTAGCCTCGAGTGCCGACCTGGTCGAGGGTGGCCTGAAGCAGGGCGTCCCAGGCTGGGTCGCCCGTGTTGAAATCCGCACCCCTG
>JAULZL010000064.1:13593-14218 GCA_032117355.1 Candidatus Nanopelagicales bacterium | reverse complement strand
AAGGGCGACGTGCTGGCCGTTGCCCGTATCGCGGGGATCCAGGCTGCCAAGCGAACCCCGGACCTCATCCCGCTGTGCCATCCGATTGCCATCCACGGGGTCGACGTCGACCTCGTTGTCCACGACGACCGGATCGATATCACGGCGACCGTCCGGACGGCTGACCGCACGGGTGTGGAAATGGAAGCGCTGACCTGCGTGGCCGTCGCGGGACTGACCCTCATCGACATGGTCAAGGGCCTGGATAGAACCGCAGCAATCGAGCGGATCGAATTGCGGGAGAAGCTTGGCGGACGATCTGGCCACTGGGTCCGCGAATCATGACTGAGTCGCGACGAGCCCTGGTCATCACCGTCTCCACGCGGACCGCGGCCGGGGTCTGGGAGGACCGGTCCGGCCCGGTGCTGGTTGAAGGGCTGATTGCCCTGGGCCTTGAGGTGACCGGGCCGCGCGTTGTCGCCGATGGCGAGCCCGTCGGCGTGGCATTGCGCCAGGCGGTTGACGAGGCCTTCGCCCTGGTGGTCACCACCGGGGGCACCGGGCTGACGCCATCGGATCTGACCCCGGAGATGACGCGCTCGATCATCGATCGCGAGATCCCTGGCATCGCCGAGGCGATTCGTTC
>JAULZL010000064.1:0-13573 GCA_032117355.1 Candidatus Nanopelagicales bacterium | reverse complement strand
TGCGACGGCGGTGCTATCGCGGGGCCTAGCCGGCCTGGCCGGGCAAACCCTGGTGGTCAACCTCCCCGGGTCGCCGGGGGGTGCCAGGGATGCCCTGTCAGTGCTCGGTCCGATCCTGGGCCATGCGTTGGATCAGATCCCGGGGTCCGATCACGGCTGACCTGTTCATCCGGCGTTCACCCATAGTTCCCCGTCCGGATGCCCATCGCGCATGCATCCGAAACCAGCGACCGGAATGGTTACGCCATGGCGATTGCCGAGGTCAAGCGTGACCTGCAAACCGCTGCGACCTCCCATCGCGGTGATCGGGTCTTCAACCGGATCGTGACGGCGGCGGCCTTCACCTCCCTCCTTGTGCTTGCGGGCATCGCGATCTTCCTCGGGATTCAGGCCATCCCGGCATTCCAGTCCAATGGCTGGGCATTCCTGTTCTCCACCGGGTGGGATATCAACACTGATCCGCCCACCGCCGGCATCTGGGGCATGCTCTACGGCTCGGTTCTGCTGTCAGTCATCGGCCTGTGCATCGCGGTGCCGGTCTCTGTATTGCTCTCGGTCTTTGTGGTGTTCCTCGCGCCCAAGAAGCTCGCCGCCGCCCTCACGAACCTGATCGACCTGATGGCCGCGATTCCGTCGGTGATCCTTGGTCTGTGGGCCTTCTACATCCTCAATCCGACGGCCGAAGAGTGGCAGCAACTACTCAATCAGTACCTCGGTTGGATCCCGATCTTCCAGAATTCCTCCGGCAACTTCCTCGGTACGCCCTTCATCGCCGGCTTCGTCCTTGCGATCATGATGATTCCGATCATCACCTCGGTGACTCGCGAGGTACTCGGTCGAACGCCGCCAGAACTCATCAATGCGGCCGAGTCCCTTGGTTGCTCGCTGTGGACGATGCTGCGGTACGTGGCACTGCCGTACAGCCGCGGCGGGATCATCGGCGGCATCATGCTGGGCCTTGGCCGCGCCCTCGGTGAGACCATCGCGGTCTTCTTCGTCCTCAAGATCGTCTTCGACACCAACTGGTACAAGATCATCGAATCGGGTGGCGGTTCAGTCGCCACCCTGATCGTCTCGCGATTCGGCGAGGTCTCCGGTCCATTCGAACTGCAGTTGCTGCTGGCCGCTGGTTTCTTCCTCTTCCTTGGAACGCTGATCGTCAACGTGATCGCCAATCTCATCGTGAGCCGGACAGGACGGTTGCAGAAGTGATCTCGACGACTCTTGACCCGGGCCTGCACGACCGACTCCAGGGGCAGGCACCTCGCCACCCGTGGCGACACGTCACGCTGAAGTTCGCGGTGTCCGTGGTCATTGCCGTCATCTCCCCGATTGCACTTGCCGCTTGGCTCTTTGTTGGGACGGACATCCCGGGCGCGATCGTCGCGGTGGTGCTCTACCTCCCGGCCCAGCTGTTCGCCGCCGCGGTGGCAGCCTGGGCCAACCGCGGGACAAAGGGCATCGGTGACTCGATGATCATCGTGCTGTCGATTGGCGCGACGATCTTCGCCCTCGTCGTCCTAGCCTCGGTGATCCTGTCCTTGATCATCAAAGGCTTCGGTGCCCTGAGTGCACACTTCATCTACCAGAACAGCGTGTACATCAATCCGAGCACGCCCCTTGAGTACGGCGGGATCGGGCACGCAATGGTCGGGACCTTCCTGATCCTGTTCATCGCATCACTGCTCGCCGTGCCCATTGGCATCGCGACGGCCGTGTACGTCACCGAGGTCCGCGGGCGCGCTGTTCCTTACGTACGCTTCTTCGTGCAGGCGATGTCCGGTGTTCCATCCGTGGTGGCAGGTCTGTTCATCCTCACCATCGCCGTCTCCACGGGTGCCTTCAATCAGAGTGCACTCGCGGGCGGCTTGGCCTACTCGATTCTGATGCTGCCCACCGTTGCGCGGACCGCGGAGGAGGTGCTCCGGCTCATCCCGGACGACCTTCGCACCGGCGCACTGGCCCTCGGCTCCACCAGGGCCCGAACGGTGCTGATGGTAGTTCTTCCGGCAGCACGGACCGGCATCATCACCGCGATCCTCCTCGGGGTGGCCCGGGTTATCGGTGAGACGGCTCCACTCCTCCTTGCCGCTGGCAACAACGACAGCACGGTTGTCAATCCCTTCGGGGAATCGATCGCATCGATCCCGGTGTACATCTTCAACAACGTCGCATTGCCCTACCCGGACGCCGTCACCCGCGCGTGGGGTTCGGCACTTGTACTTCTGATTCTGGTCGCCATCCTCTTCACCCTCGCTCGGGTCCTCGGGCGTGGGCGAATGGGCAAGCACTAGCCACGAGAAGGGAAATTTCATGTCAACAGCCGATTTCGAGGCAGTGCAAGAGATGGAGCGCGAACTCGTCATGCCCGAAGAACAGCGTCCCCTCGCCATGAAGACCGAGGATCTCAGCGTTTGGTTCGGCAAGAGAAAGGTGCTCGAGGGGATCAACATCGACTTCCCGGAGCACACCTGCACGGCGCTCATCGGCCCGTCCGGCTGCGGCAAGTCGACGTTCATCCGGAGCCTCAACCGCCTCCATGAACTGATCCCGGGCGCTGCCCTGGCTGGATCGGTTCTGTATGAGGGACAGGACATCTACGCCCCCACCATCGACCCGGTTCACATCCGGTTGAAGATCGGCATGGTCTTCCAGAAGCCGAACCCGTTCCCAAGCATGACCATCCGCGGGAACGTGCTGTCGGGCCTGAAGTTGTCGGGTATGAAGCGGGACAATCACGATCAGATCGTCGAGGAGACGCTGACCGCGGCCGGGTTGTGGAATGAGGTCAAGGATCGCCTCGGCCATGCCGCCGGTGAGCTCTCCGGCGGTCAGCAGCAGCGGCTCGTCATTGCCCGGGCCCTAGCCGTCAAGCCACATGTTCTCCTGATGGATGAACCCTGCTCGGCACTCGACCCGGCCTCGACGCTGAAGATCGAAGAGACGATTCGCGAACTATCGAAGAACGTGACGATCATCATCGTCACGCACAACATGCAGCAGGCGGTGCGTGTCTCCGACTACACGGCCTTCTTCCTCTCCGCGGAGAACGAGCCCGGTCACGTCATCGAGCAGGGGCTGACGACGGAGATCTTCGGCAACCCGCTTGATCAGCGAACGCTCGACTACGTCAACGGCCGTTTCGGCTGACCCTGTCTACCTTGCGTTCATCGGGTCACCGAATGTTCATGTGGGACGGGTCTGCGATTCAACGTCGTGCTGCTGAGAGGCAATGTTGCTTCCCTAGCGTGGCACTGCACGTTCCGCCAACGAGAAGGAGAACCCCAGTGCGTCGCTCAATCGCGATTCTCGCCAGCACTGCGATCGCGGCATCTGCTGTCGCCCTCGCCGTCCCGGCCCAGGCAGCGAATTCCATCCCAGGCGGGGGCGCTTCGTTCCCGGCTGTGTTCCTGCAGCAGTGCGCAGCCGACTACAACGGCTCTCAGAGCAACTTCACCATTACGTACACCTCGACCGGTTCCGGCACGGGCAAGGGCAACTTCTCCAAGGGGACTTTCGTCTTCGGTCAGACGGACTCGAAGTACACCAGTGGTGACCCGACTTTTGATTGGGAGTACATCCCCAACATCGGTGGTGCGATCACGATCCCGATCAACCTGAAGAACGCTCAGACCGGGCGCTCCCTGGGTTCCTCGATTCAGCTGAAGCAGACGACGCTGGCCAAGATCTTCTCGGGCAACATCAAGACTTGGAACCACCCCGAGATCGCCAAGGATAACCCGCGCATCGCGAAGGCCCTCCCAGGGACGGCCATCACGATCGCCTACCGGTCGGATGCCTCGGGAACGACCAACAACTTCCTGCAGTACCTGAACGCTTGGGCGCCGACGATCTTCCCGAAGGTCCAAGACGACATGTCAACTGCATTCCCCGGTGGCACCCCGCCGGCCAACTCGGTGGCAGGTAAGGGCAATCAGGGCGTTATGGCCAACGTCATCGCCAAGGAGGGGACGATCGGCTACGTCGACCTCGGCGATGCGAAGGGCTACCCCTCAGCTCGGCTGCAGAATGCCAAGGGTGAGTTCGTTGCTCCGTCGTCTGCCTCCGCGGCGAAGAACCTAGCGAACCAGACCAATGTCGCTGCGAACGGTCTGGTGACCTTGAACTACAACCTCGGCGTTAGCGGCGCGTACCCGATCTCAATCTTCAGTTACATGCTGGTGCGCACGGACGGCAAGGGCCCGAACGGCCTCGGCGTCCGGCAGTTCGCGGACTACGTCCTGGCCAAGTGCGGCCCGGGTCGTGCGGCTTCGCTCGGCTACGTGCCGGTTGGCGGCAAGGTCCTCGCGAAGGCCCGACAGCTTGCACTCAACATCAAGTAGTCCATCGATCCAGTAAGCCTCGCGATTGAAAAGATCGCTGTTGAACAACCGAAAGGTATGAAGGTGAGGACGATGTCCCGGCAGGTCACTTCACTCCGGGGCATCGTCCTCATTGCCGTCGCAGCAGTGCTGGCGGCGTGCACCCCCCCGATGCCACCCGACGTGCTCGCGGCGCGCGCTGAGTCGCAGATCGTCTGTCAGCCGGGCGAGGTGCAGGTCAGCGTCGCAGATGGCTTTGTCGGCTCAATGTCAGCCGTGGGCGCCGCCCTTAGCGGGGTTTGCCCCGATGAGACGGTGCTCGAAGTCCTTCCCACCGACCCGGCCCCCGTGGCGCTGGTTGATTCGGTGCCGACAGCCGCGACGATTTCCGACTTTTCGACTGAGCGTTGTGAGGGGGCACCTGCGATCGCCGTCCCGGCGTTCGCCTACCCGGTGACCATCGCCTATAACGTCCCGGGCCTCGAGGGATTGGTCATGACCCCGGAGGCCGTAGCAGGCATCCTTTCCGGCACGGTCACCTCATTCGAAGACCCGCTCATTGCGGGTGCCAATCCCGACTTCGATCTCACCGGCCTTCCACCCGTCACCCTGCTCGCCGTCGAGAGTCCGCAGGGTGCTGTCGAGGCGATGACGACCTGGCTGACCGCCGAGGCTCCGCAGGCATGGACCGCTGGCGTCACCGGGACCCTGCCGGCTGCGCGGCAACTGCCGGCTCAAGTCGATCTCATTGGTGAGTTGGCGGTGACCGAGGCGTCAATTGCCGTTCTTCCCATCTTCGACGCATTGAACAACGTCCTCGCGATGGCAAACCTGCCGGTGAAGGGCACGGATGCCAATGGCAACGCGTTCGACACGGTCGTTACCACCGACGACGTACAGCTCTACAAGGTTGGCTCGGGTGCAACCACTGCCCAGCCGGGGGAGGATGGCACCAGCCTTCTCGTCCCGCCGGCCGTGGGCGGGATCCCCGTGCCCGGCAGTTTCGATCTGGCGTCCTCCAAGATCGTTCTCGGGGAGGATCAACCCCTCGTCGGGTGGCCGGTGCTCGGATACGCGCACATCATCGTGTGCGACTCTCCCAGCGATCCGCTTCCGTTGTCCTTCGCCCAGTACCTCGTCCGGCTTGCCGGGCAGGGTTCATTGGAGACCTTCGGGCTGACGCCCCTGCCGGAGCCCTTTCGGGTCCAGTCATTCATCCCTCTGAAAGTAAAGGTGAGTACTGAAGAGCCGTCCGCCGGAGCCACGGACTCCGGCGTTTCGGACTCACTGGCGCCGGTACCCTCAGCCTCCTGACCGGCAGTGCCCGATCCGGGCATTGTCCGAGCAGTGTCCTACTGGTGGCTGCCGTACCGCTTCCACGAGGCGTGAATCTCAGCCTCTGCCTCGGAGCGGCCAACCCAGGTGGCTCCGTCAACGCTCTTGCCGGGCTCAAGGGCCTTGTATACCTCGAAGAAGTGCTGGATCTCGAGTCGATCGAATTCGGACACGTGATGGACGTCCCGCAGATGCTCCAGTCGGGGATCCCCGGCTGGGACGCACAGCACCTTGTCGTCGCCGCCGGCCTCGTCGGTCATCCGGAACATTCCGACGGCCCGGCAGCGGATGAGGACGCCTGGAAAGGTTGGCTCCTGGGTCAGGACGAGGGCGTCGAGGGGGTCGCCGTCCAGGCCGAGCGAGTCCTCGATGAACCCGTAGTCATGCGGGTAGCGGGTTGACGTGAACAGCATGCGGTCCAGTCGAATGCGCCCGGTGTGATGATCCATCTCGTACTTGTTGCGGCTACCAGCGGGGATCTCAATGGTCACGTCAAATTCCAGGGGCTGCATGTGGCTTAGTCTTCCTTAGAGTTGGGTGTCGACGGGAGGATTCGCATGTGGCAGCGCGTCGGTGCCTGCTCGGCCGTGCTCGTCCTGGCCGTTGGGCTGGGGTCGACCGCGGGTGCCGTAGGTGACGGGCCCCCGGCGGGGCCCGCGGCACCGGTCCTCGTAGCGGCGGCAGTGGACGGCTCGACAGCCGCGGCACCGACCCCGGCTGGGATCCGCAAGGCGGTTGGCCGCATTGCTTCGTCGAGTGCACTCGGTCGGGCGGGAGCGTCGGTCATTGACCCCGCAACCATGACCGTGCTGCTGGATTCAACGGCCTCGGCCGCCTTGGTACCTGGTTCGGTGCTCAAGCTGGTTACCGCCGCGTCGGCCCTCACGAATCTCGGGCCCCTTACGCGAATTCCTACGACGGTGGTTGCATCCGATTCCGTTGTGACCCTGGTGGGCGGCGGTGATTCGACCCTGTCAGTCCGGGGCGGCGGCCCGGGAGCCGCCTCCCTCGCCGACCTCGCGAAGCAGGTGGCCACCCAGGTGCAGGCCGGGCCTATCGACCTGCGGTACGACGATTCCCTCTTCACCGGGCCTGAACTGGGCCCGGGATGGGCCGGGGACTACCCGGCCGCAGGGGTCGCGGCGCCAGTGACCGCCCTCATGGTGGATCAGGGCCGAGTGCGTCCAGGAGCAATCTCCCGAGTCCCAAATCCGGCGAAGTCCGCTGCCCGGACCTTCCGCAGGCTGCTGGAGGCTAATGGCGTCACCGTGCGATCCCTGAAGCCGGCTCAGGCCGATGCTGGCGCCACCCAGATTGCCAAGGTGGAGTCGGCACCGGTGATTGACCTCGTGGAGTTCATGCTGACCACGTCCGATAACAACCTTGCTGAATCCCTGGCCCACCTTTCCGGGGCGGCGGCCGGCTTCAAGGCGAGTTTTGCCGGTGGCTCGAAAGCAGCGGCCGCGACCCTCGCTGACCTGGGAATCGACAGTTCAGGATTGGTCCTGGTGGACGGCAGTGGGATCTCGGCACGCAACAGGCTCTCGGCCGCGACCCTGACCCAGTTGCTCGCCCTAGTCGCTCGCGGTACTAATCCGGACCTCTCGCCGATTGCCTCCGGCCTGGCGGTTGCCGGATTCACCGGAACCCTCGCCGATCGCTTCGTCGGGGTGAATCGGCCAGCGGCCGGCTATGTCCGAGCTAAGACCGGCACTCTGACCGGCGTCACCTCGCTCGCCGGCACTGTTCAGGACGTCGACGGACGCGTGCTCGTCTTCGCCCTGCTCGCCAACGAGATCCCGTCCATCGAACGAGCCCGCGACCTCGGAGATGACTTCGCGTCCTCGCTGGCCGCATGTGGGTGCTCATGAAGGCAGGTGTGCAATGAGCGCAATGGTCGACTGGCCGTTGGCGGTCAAGACCGCTGACCGATTCGTCCCGGGCGGGCCAGATGCATCACCCAGCCAGGCGCGCGGTGTCGTCTCGATGCTGCGTGACCTCGCGGAGCAGGCGGTCGAGCCCGTAGAACGCGTGACGCACCTGAGTGCCGGGGCGGACCACCGCGCCCAGGTGGTCGACCGCAGAGCCTGGATTCGATCCAACGCCACCGGGATGCAGATTGCCATGCAGCCTCTACTGGATCGGATGGAGGACGCGGATCCACCGGCGCTTGTTCAGGGTCTGGGCTCGCGTGGAACGGCCGTGCAGATCGGGGTGGCGCTTGCCTGGCTTTCCGGCAAGGTGCTGGGGCAGTACGAGGCATTCGCCGCGCCGGGGCACAGTGGTCGCCTCCTGCTCGTTGCTCCCACCATCGTGACTGTCGAGCGGCAACTTGGGGTGCCCGAGCGGGATTTCCGCCTCTGGGTCTGCCTGCATGAAGAGACTCACCGGGTCCAGTTCGGGGCGAACCCGTGGCTGTCCGACCACATGAGGTCCCTTGTCGCCGACTTCGTCGATGCCTCCGAGCTATCGGCTGTGGACGTCCTGCGGCGCCTTGTGTCGGTCGTGGCCGCAGGCGTGCGCTCGCGATCGAGCGAGGGACTCCTCGAGGCCGTGCAGTCTCCGGAGCAACGCGCCGTCTTCGACAGGATGACCGGGCTGATGTCCCTCCTCGAGGGGCATGCCGATGTGGTGATGGACGAGGTTGGCCCGCAGGTCGTGCCGAGCGTGGCCCTGATCCGGGAGCGTTTCAATCAGCGCCGTTCAAGTCCCTCTGCCCTTGATTCCCTTGCGCGTCGCGCCCTTGGAATGGACATCAAGCTTCGCCAGTACACCGATGGCGCAGCCTTCGTCCGGCAGGTCATCGAGTCCGTTGGGGTGGATGGCTTCAATCAGGTCTGGTCCGGGCCCGAAGCGCTCCCGACGCGCGCGGAGATAGCAGCCCCAGCGAGGTGGGTGGAGCGCATGCAGCCGTGACCGATGCATCTGCGGCCACTGTTGCTGTTCGGCACGCGGTTCGGATGGCACTGTCTGACCTCGAACCCGGTGACATCGTCCTGGTGGCCTGCTCCGGTGGTCCGGATTCCTGTGCGCTGGCCGCTGCCACGGCCTTTGTGGCACCTTCGCTTGACCTTGAAGCCGGAGCCGTGGTGGTGGACCACGGCCTGCAACCCGGCTCCGCGCGAGTCGCCGAATGGGCGAGAGGCGTGTGCACCAGGCTGGGTCTCAACCCTGCGGTCGTGATCCCCGTTCAGGTCGGGGTTGCCGGCGGCCCGGAGGGGGCCGCTCGGGACGCCCGTTATCACGCACTCGAGGTCGAGGCCCAGCGGTTGGGTGCCACCGCCGTCCTCCTCGGGCATACCCGCGAAGACCAGGCCGAGACCGTTCTGATGCGCCTTGCGCGTGGTTCCGGCGCCCGGTCCATGTCCGCAATGGCACCGCGCACCGGCCTGTGGCGTCGACCCCTCCTGGATCTACCCCGGTCGACCGTGCATGCCTGCGCCGACGAGGAGTTGACCGCCCTCGGCGAGCAGCCGTGGATTGACCCGCATAACTCCGATGAGCGTTATGCCCGAGTGCGCCTCCGATCGGCCCTCGGTGGCCTGGTCGATGCCCTTGGCGACGGGGTCGTGCTGGGCCTGAGCCGAACGGCCCGCCTGTTGCGCGATGATGCCGACGCGCTGGACGGATATGCCGACGTGGCCTTCGCCGACCTGGTGGAGGTCGCTCCTGGGGAGTGCAGTTGCGATGCCGCCGCCCTGCTCGTGCTACCTCGGGCCCTTCGCACGCGGATCATCCGTCGGATGTGCCTGCAGGCGGGCTCGGACGCGGGTGCGCTGGGCTTCGATCACGTCGTCGTCGTCGAACGGCTGATCAGCGAATGGCATGGCCAGGGGCCCAGTCAACTGCCCGGCGTCACCGCCAGCCGGGCATATGGAAGGCTCTCGCTCCGTGCTACCTGAGGATCTTGGACCTGAGCTTGCCCACGTGCTGCTGACCGAGGAGCAGATCCGCCAGCGGGTCGACGAGGTCGCGGCAACCCTTGAACGCGACTACGAAGGCCGTGACCTTCTGCTCGTGGGCGTTCTCAAGGGAGCGATCATGATCATGGCGGACCTCGCACGGGCCCTGACCCGCAGCGCCGACATGGACTGGATGGCCGTGTCGTCCTATGGCTCGGGAACGATGTCCAGCGGTGTCGTGCGGATCCTCAAGGACCTCGATGCCGATATCGCCGGCCGCAACGTCCTCATTGTCGAGGACATCCTGGACTCCGGGCTTACCCTGTCGTGGCTGATGAAGAACCTCAGCTCGCGGGGACCTGCATCGGTGGAGGTCTTCACCCTGCTGCGAAAGCCCGATGCCATCAAGGTGCATGTCAGCCCGAAGTACATCGGCTTCGACATCCCGAACGAGTTTGTCGTGGGGTATGGCCTGGACTACGACCAGCGATACCGGAACCTGCGCTGCGTGGGAACGCTGGCCCCCTATGTCTACGGCGGTTAGCCGCACCCGCTGACCTCATCCGCCTCGCGCGGGCTCCTTGTGGTCAGTCCTGCGCGCTAACCCGGGCCCTGCCTGCGCCGAACCACAGGGTCAGGCAGCCGAGCACTGCGGGCAGCATCAACAGCGAGACCGTGAGGGACTGGGCCTCCGCCAGCATGTCCGGCCCCTCGAGGGCGTTAATCACCGGGGGCACGGCGCCGAGGGCGAAGAAGACCGTCCCCAAAAGGATGAGCCATTCCCACACGTCATTGACGGAGTGGGTTGCCATGCCTTGGTTGTTATTCCACAGGTCGAGGTTTTCGCTGATGCCGGTCCGGTCGGCAGCCGTTGTCACATGAACGAGGGCCGTGTAGTGGTTCGGGGTTGCCGCTACGAAAAAGGCGAAGGAGGTGAACACGACCTGCTAGGGTGCGCGACCTATCGCGCGGGTGCTTGTCATGTGGGGAAATTGGCCGTTCTGGCAGCACTGGACAAGGGGTCGGCGAGTGAAGACCGAGGGCTCATCTCGCGGTGGTCAGCCGTAACCCGTCGGATCATCCAGACTGGTCGCCAAGCGGTTGGTTCCAGGTGGACGGCCCACTCGAGGGGGGATCCCCGATCTGCCCTTGGCGTACATCGTCAATCTGTGCGGGTGATCGGTTGGCGGCCGTAGTACCGTCATGTAGTGAATTTCAAGCGGCTATTGAGAGGCCCGATCTTCTGGATCGTGCTGGCAGTCTTCTTCGTCCTCGTCGGCTCAAGCCTGTTCTCGGGCTTCGGGGCGCCATCGCAGGTAGACACCAGCAAGGCCGTCTCAGAGATCACCGCCGGCAATGTCGATACTGCGACCCTGATCGACCGGGATCAAGTTCTCGAGATGACCTTGAAGGACGGATCCAAGACCCGGTCCTCGTACATCACCGGTCAGGGCGTGAACCTCCAGGAACTTCTGCAGGAGAAGGCTGATGCTGGCCAGCTTCCTGGCGGCTACAACGTGGTTGTCCCGACGGAGAACATCCTGGTCACCCTCCTCGTCTCCCTGCTGCCGATTGCCCTGATCGTCTTCCTGCTGTTCTTCTTCATGAGCCAGATGCAAGGTGGTGGCTCGCGGATCATGAACTTCGGCAAGTCGAAGGCCAAGGTCATCACCAAGGACATGCCGCAGACCACCTTCGCGGACGTAGCGGGTGCCGATGAGGCGGTGGAGGAGCTCCAGGAGATCAAGGAGTTCCTCGCGGACCCGGCCCGGTTCCAGGCGGTTGGCGCGAAGATCCCCAAGGGCGTCCTGCTTTACGGGCCGCCTGGCACGGGCAAGACCCTCCTGGCACGGGCCGTCGCGGGAGAGGCCGGGGTGCCGTTCTTCTCGATCTCCGGATCTGACTTCGTCGAGATGTTTGTCGGCGTCGGCGCAAGCCGTGTCCGAGACCTTTTTGAGCAGGCCAAGGCTAACGCCCCGTCCATCATCTTCGTCGATGAGATCGACGCAGTCGGCCGCCACCGAGGGGCTGGGCTTGGAGGTGGTCATGACGAGCGTGAGCAGACGCTTAACCAGATGCTGGTCGAGATGGACGGCTTCGACGTCACCGGTGGCGTGATCCTGATTGCTGCGACGAACCGTCCGGACATCCTCGATCCGGCGCTCCTGCGTCCAGGTCGATTCGATCGTCAGATTGCCGTCGAGCGCCCCGACCTCAATGGCCGGGAAGACATCCTCAAGGTCCATGCCAAGGGCAAGCCAATGTCCTCGGACGTCGACCTGCGCGCCGTGGCCAAGCGGACTCCGGGATTCACGGGTGCGGACCTCGCGAACGTGCTCAATGAATCCGCTCTGCTCACCGCGCGACTCGGTGGCACGTTGATCGATAACGATGCACTCGACGAGGCCATTGACCGAGTCATCGCTGGCCCGCAGAAGCGCACTCGAATGATGGACGAGAGCGAGAAGAAGATCACGGCGTACCACGAGGCCGGGCACGCACTGGTGGCCGCCGCGCTTCCGGGCAACGACCCGGTGCACAAGATCACGATCCTGCCGCGTGGCAGGGCCCTTGGCTACACGATGGTGCTGCCGGATCAGGACAAGTACTCCACCACCCGCAGCCAGATGCAGAACCAGCTCGCGTACATGCTCGGGGGGCGGGCTGCCGAAGAGTTGATCTTCCACGATCCGACAACCGGAGCCTCGAATGACATCGAGAAGGCAACTGCCCTGGCGCGGGCGATGGTCATGCAGTTCGGGATGACCGAACGACTCGGCGCAATTCGGTACGGCCAGGAGCAGAACGAGGTCTTCCTCGGCCGCGATATGGGCCACGTGCGGGACTACTCCGAGGAGGTCGCCGCGGCCATCGATGAGGAGGTTCGCACCTTCATCGAGAACGCCCATCAGGAGGCCTACGACGTCCTCGTTGCGAATCGCGACGTCCTGGACGCGATGGTGATCGCACTGCTGGAGAAGGAGACGCTCGACAAGCAGGAGATTGAAGAGGTCTTCGCTGCCCTTCAGCTACGCGAGCCTCGTCCGGCGTGGACGGGTTCAGCGCGACGGATGCCAGACACCCGCGGCCCGGTAGTGACGCCGATTGCATCCAGCAACGGCCATCACGAGCAGACGGATATCCCGCTCACGGACCCTGCATGAGGTACCCGCTCATCCCGGCCATCGACCGATGACGGTCATCGGGCCGGTGAGCCTGGGGGACGATGAGCCTGCGGGGCCCTTCGACGAAGAACGGGTCGAGCGCGCGGTCAGGGAACTCCTCTTTGCCATTGGCGAGAACCCGGATCGTGATGGGCTGCGCGACACCCCGGCACGAGTAGCCCGTTCCTATCGGGAGATCTTCGGGGGTGTTCAATCACGCGCCGAGGATGTCCTCACGACAACCTTCGACCTTGGTCATGACGAGATGGTCATCGTCCGTGACATCGAGATGTACAGCACCTGCGAGCACCACCTCGTGCCCTTCCATGGCATGGCCCACATCGGCTACATCCCGAATGAGAACGGTCGGATCACTGGCCTGTCCAAGCTTGCCCGGCTCGTGGACGTCTTTGCTCGGCGACCCCAGGTCCAAGAACGACTCACGACCCAGGTTGCCGATGCCCTCGTCCGCATCCTCGAGCCGCGTGGCGCGATCGTCGTTATCGAGGCCGAGCATCTGTGCATGTCGATGCGCGGGGTGCGCAAGCCCGGAGCGAAGACAGTCACGAGCGCTGTTCGGGGTTCGCTCCGGAATCCTGCAACGAGGGCAGAGGCTATGGCGCTCATCCAGGGCCGATGACCTCCCGGCATCCCTCCGGCTTGCCGGATGCGCTTGCGCGCGTGGACCGTCCCCTTGTCTTCGGCGTACTGAATGTGACACCGGACTCCTTCTCGGACGGGGGAGAGCACTTCGGCACCGAACAGGCCATCGAACATGGCCTGTTGATGCACTCCCGTGGTGCCGATGTGGTCGACGTAGGTGGTGAGTCCACCCGGCCCGGCGCGACCC
>JAULZL010000063.1:0-4084 GCA_032117355.1 Candidatus Nanopelagicales bacterium | reverse complement strand
GGCTCGACCAAGCAGGTCCCCTTCAGCCCACCGATTTGTGCATTCACCTCCTGAGCATGGTGCATGTGGTGGGTCGTCGCATCAGTAGGGTTCGGCGGCAGGGTGTGATGGCTGATGACAGATCCCGATGGTGTTGTGATGGAGTTGGCGGCGCTTTCGTGGCTTGTGGGCGGTTCGTTCTCACCATTACTGTGCTGGCAGGCAACGGTTGCTTGCCTGACCGGGAGTCCGCCGGTACTGTAGGCAACAGTTGCAGACGACGAAGGAGGTCCACGCATGGGAGTGAAAACACCGACCAAGCCGGTCGAGGACACGCCGGTCGAGGACACGGCGAAGGGGCGCGTTGCCCGGACCAAGGGAGTGTCGCTTCTCCCAGCGGAGTACGAGGACGCGTCCACGGTGGAGGAGCTCACCGGTGTCGGCTTCAGTGAGGTGTACCGGCGGTATTTCGCTCCTCAGATGAGGGCGGCCGCTGATCTGCTGCGCGAGGCGCAGGATGCGGGCATGGAACTGGATCGAGGCGTCCTGCGGGACACCTGGGACGTGCACATGACCGGCGACGAGCTGGCATCGGTGTACACCTCCGAATCCGAACTCCTGCTCGGTGACTGACCGGTTCTACCCCAAGGCGTCGCGCTATTTCGCCCGGCTCGACCCTGAGCGGCCGATCTTCCAGGGGGACATCTTCCGCGGTGGCTTCGGTGCGTTCTGGCGCCATCCCGAGGCAGTCAGGTCAGCCTTGGCCGGCTCGACGCCGCCAGCCAGTCCACCCTTCCCCGGTCTGGACGAGCTGCGCAGCCATGTCCTGGTCAGAGGGCAGGGGTACGGGATTCTGCTGCCGCAGCCGTGCGAGTTCTCCGAGCAGGAGAAGGGCGCTCTCCACCCCTACCGGCTGGTGGCCCCGCTGTTCCCGCTCAACGCCCAGTCGGGCGTCGACCACGAGCTGGTCCGTGCCGGCCGTGTCGGGCACACCCTGTGGGTGCCCCGGTGGACCGGCCGAGGGCCGCAGGACTACTTCGCGGACCTGCGGCTGACAGCGTCAGTCGACTCGACATTCCTCACCCGCGACACCCGCGTGGCAGCACTGTCGCGGGCAGCGTGGCTGGCCATGGCCGACCGGCTCAGTCGGTATTTCATCGGGATCCCCCTGGACGTCAATGCGTTCTCGCTGGGGCAGGGCAGCTTGCACCCCGACTCGACCTGACCAGCGTGTATCCCACCCTCATACCGTGGCTGCCCGGGTGCTTGGGGCACCCGGCGGTGGGGTGAACGCGCGGCTGACCACGCCCTCGAGCCGTAGACACCACCGTGCGTCCCGGACCAGTGAGGGCAGACGCGGCCAATCAGGCTCCGGTCGCCATGGGGATTTGTCATCAGGCCATCACACCTTGCCGCCGAACCCTGCATCAGTTGACTTCGAACCAAATGCTCACTCAACTCTCCCTCGATCGAAAAGTGATGACTACTCGCACATCACTCCAGCCCGCTCAGACGTACCCGGACTCGAGCACGCGCTCGAGGTGACCGAGGCCCTGCCAGAAGGCAGGGGCCTCGCGCAATGCACGTTGGTGTTGCTAGCATCCGCAAGGTGACCCGCGGACCCCAGACACGTAACGTGCTGGTCTCAGCGGCCATCGGCTAGGCAGGCGAGCACGACGTGAGCGCGCCCACCTTGCGCGCCCTCGGATTGCGAACGCTCGTCGGCTCATGCTCACGGGGGACGAGTCCTGTAGTCCTATGACGGACGACCGCGCCGGGCGCATCAGGCAGCCGCTCGCGGTCGCGATGGGGGTCATGGGCGCCTGGATGCTCGTCATGCCTGCCGCCACCGTGACCCTCGCACTGAGTGTCTCCCAATCGGGCGGTTCGACCCGTGACTACTCAATAGGCCTGAGCGTCGGCTGGCTGACGCTCGCCGGCATGTCGATTGCCTTCGGGGCCCTTTCGGACCGGATCCGAGCCAGGCAGCCACGTCGAATCGGCACCCTCATTCTCGTGGCCCTGACTGCGTGCCTGACCGTCAGCCTCGTCCTCGATGCTGGCACATCGCCAGGCGTCATCGTGATCGCGTGGATCATCCTCCAGATTCCGGCCTCGGCAATCCTCGGAGCGGCGATGTCGCAGGCCGCGTCGGTCGCCGAACCCCGTCGACGCGGGATCGTCTCGGGGCTCGTCGGCTCCGCCGCACTGCTCGCGCTCATGGTCGGGACACCACTCGCCCTCGCCGCTGGCCCGCGCTTGTCCTTCACCGCGGCAGCAATCGGCGGCAGCGTCCTGCTTGTTCCTCTGCTGCGCCTCGTCGCTCGTCAGATGCCCACGCCCGTCCTCACTGCACCAACCGGCGCCGTCCGTGCGCATCCCCGTTCACGCGCGCCTTGGCTGGTCCTCCTGGGGATCGGCTTCTTCGTGAGCGTCGCCACGGCCATCACGAACAGTTACGTCGTCGCCATCACCAGCAGCGTCCTGAGTATCGGCGGGAGCCAGGTCTCGGCAGAATCGCTGGCGACCCTCGCCATCGTCATCGCCAGTCTCCTCGCGGTTATCGCGAGCATCACTGCGGGAGTATTCCTCCCCACCGCTCGCCGCACCTCGACCGCCTGGGTTGCCGCCCTCATCCTTCTCGTTGCGTCCCTCGTGGTCATCGTTGCGATTCCAAGCGTCACGACACTGCTCATCGGAGTCGCAGGGTTCGGCTTGGCCTTCGGCGTCATCAACTCCGGCGAGTTGGCTCTCGCCCTCAGTACGCGCCCCGAGATCGAGCACGGCGGGCGCACGGTGGCGATGTTCACCGCGGCCACCACGGTTCCCTACATCCTCGTGCCGGCGATGGTCGCCCTGCTCCCGGCAGCAGAGAGTCGTCCGCTGACCATGCTGAGCAGCGCCGCGGTGGCCGGTGTCATCGGGCTTGGCCTTGCCCTCATCCTGCAGAAACTGGTTGGGCGACCGTAACTGTCACGAGTGCTGGCTTCAGGTGAGCTCTCAAATGCACGCGCTCGCGCGGCGAATGGAGCTCGCCTCCCGCACCGTTGAAGTTGAACCCACTACCGAGGAAGGCGATGAAGAAGACTCCGACAACGGTGCGCCAGAGGGCACCGTAGCCGCCAGCGATTCAGGTACCACCGACCACGATAGCTGCGATGACGGTGAACACGGGGCTGAAGTCGTCGCTCGCCTGAGCGGTGAGAGTCCGGATGGCGTTCAGGGGTCAGCGAGCCCTGCAGCCATGCCGCCATGCCGCCATGCCGACGAGGATGAAGGCAAATGCGATGGCACGATCGAGCGGCACTCCGGCCGAGGCGTGCATGCACCTCGCGACCACGGTCGGTGAGCGGGTAAGCATCCTCGTCGGACGCTCGAAGTGGATCCCCGAGATGCACGAGAACGCCGTGAAGTACGGATTCGCCGACAAGATCGCCTCGTTCCGCCTGCTGCGGATGACCGTGAACGAATTCCAGCAGGACCCGGCATGGGTGGGGAACGAGTCGAGTTCGCGGGTACGAGCGTCCCGATGAGGCTGAGCTTGACGCGTTCGTTCCCGTGTTCGTGCCGAGCGTTCACCGCGATCCTCGCGATCCGGACTGAGTCACACGTCACAATTAGCAACTGCGCCGCGACGAAATGGATTCCGTCGACGGACCCCGAGCCACAGACGATACGACTCCCGTGAACTGGCATGAACACCCCGATAAACGGTGTGAGGGCCCGCACCCGGTGGGGGCTTGATTGTGGGCTGTGTCATCGGTGTCGAGCAACCCTTGGAGAAGGACAGCCCAAACACGAGCGCGCCTTGGGAACGGGACTGCAGTGGTGGTGCGCGAGTTCTCTGCGCCGTTCAGGGCATCACGATGTCATCGGCCTCTTTTCGCTCGGCACCCGATCGCATCGCCGTCGCCGGAACTTCGGGCACTGATGTGCATGATCGAGCGCCTCGATAGCAGTTGGGGTCGTCACGAGACTTCGTCGTGCTGGTGCCCCGCAGGGGTAGCTCCGCACATGCGGTCAGGTCGCCCTGCTTGACTGGCCGGACCGATGATCACGACGACAGGGAAACCGGTGGCCAGGCGCATAAGGGCCGCTTGCGCCA
>JAULZL010000062.1:0-1698 GCA_032117355.1 Candidatus Nanopelagicales bacterium | reverse complement strand
AAAGACCCAGTGCCCCGGCACCGAACATCGCCGTGGTGTGAAAGACCCCGTGGACGTCCTCAACGGCGTAGACGGCCCGCGGCAGCAACTCGACCAACTGGTCGAGGACGGGCCCGGGGTCGAAGGTCACCGTGTCGATGATGGTCTCGGGCTCGACGGTCGCCAGAACAGCCCCATTGCTGCAGACCAGCCAGCCGTCCAGGCCAGCCGCCCGCGCGACGGGCGCCGTGGTCGACAGGGTGCGTCCGGTTGCCAGGACGACGGTGATTCCTGCCTCGCGAGCACGCGCGATCGCATCGATCACGGCCTCGCCGACGCTTCCAAGATGGGGGACGAGGGTGTCGTCGACGTCCAGGGCGATCAACTCAGGAAAGGGCCGGTCTGCGAAGAACTCAGGGGAGACGACGGTCCAGTCAGGATGCCCTTCGGCCGCGCGGGTCACGATTGCCCTTCGGATCGACCGTGGGGGTGAAGAACTGACACTCCGCCGAGGAAAGGCCTCAGTGCCGGCGGAACCACCACCGATCCATCCTGCTGCTGGTGGTTCTCCAGGATCGCGACGATCATCCGGGGCATCGCGCAGAGGGTTCCGTTCAGGGTGGCAAGCGGACGAACCCCGGCCCCGTCACGCAGCCGGATCTTCAGCCGCCTGGCCTGAAACTCGGTGGTGTTCGACGTGCTGGTCACCTCCCGGTACGTGCCCTGGGTCGGGATCCACGCCTCGATGTCGAACTTGCGGGCCGCACTGGAGCCGAGATCCCCAGTGGCGACGTCGATGACCCGATAGGGGATGTCGAGGTCGTCGATGAAGGCACGCTCCCAGCTAAGGAGCCGCTGATGCTCGGCCTGGGCGTCCTCAGGCCTGGTGAAGACGAACATCTCCACCTTGTCGAATTGATGAACCCGGATGATCCCTCGGGTGTCCTTGCCGTACGAGCCGGCCTCGCGCCGGTAGCAGGTCGACCAGCCGGCATAGCGAAGGGGGAGTTCTGCTTCGTCGATGATCTCGTCCGAGTGGTAGGCGGCAAGGGGTACCTCGCTGGTGCCCACGAGGTACATGTCATCGGACTCGATTCGGTAGACATTCTCGGCTGCCTGCCCCAGGAAGCCCGTCCCCTCCATCGCGCTGGGCAGTACCAGCGATGGGGTGATCATCGGGATGAAGCCATTGGCCACTGCCTGCTGCATGGCCAGGTTCATCAGGGCGAACTCCAGCTGCGCCCCGACCCCGCGCAGGTAGAAGAAGCGCGATCCGGAGACCTTCGCACTGCGCACCGTGTCGATTGCACCGAGGAGCTCGCCGATCTCGAGGTGATCGCGCGGCTGGAAGCCCTCTGCGGCGAAGTCGCGCGGGGTGCCGACATGCTCTAGGACGGTGAAGTCCGCCTCGCCACCAACCGGGGAAGCAAGGTCGACCAGGTTGCTGATCCCCAGCCACAGCGCATCGGCCTCGGTCTGGGCGGCATCGGCCTGAGCCTCTGCGGTCTTGACCTCCTCGGCCAGGGTGCTGGCCTGTGCCATCAGGGCATCGAGCTCCGTCTGGGCGGCGGCCCTGGCCGAGTCATCCCCCGCCTTCTTCAGGGATCCCTGGAGCGGACCGATCCGCTTGCCGATCTCCTTCTGGCCGGACCTCAGTTCGTCGTATCGAAGTTGGGCGGCGCGCTTGGCGACGTCCGCATCGATGAGGCGGTCGACGAT
>JAULZL010000061.1:0-5546 GCA_032117355.1 Candidatus Nanopelagicales bacterium | reverse complement strand
GCCGAAGATCGATCTCGCCGCCGTTGCTGCCGCAGCAAGTGCCGTCGCTCCGACCCCGGGCGTTGTCAACCGCCCACCGACCTACGTCTCGCTGTCGCTGATCACGGTCTTTGGCTTCTCGACGTACTACTCCAACCACCGAAGCCTTTCTTCTCCGGCATCCCCCGCCCCGGGCCGCTCCTCGAGCGGGTCACTGACCGGCGGCGGCCGTGGCTCAGAAGGCACCGCAACCTCTGCACCTGGAAGGTAGATCGATGTCCACAAACGAACTCACGCGCGCGCCGGGCTCTCCAGCCTCCCCCTACTCGGGCCTTTACAAGGGCAAGGGCGACGCGCCCGGCGCCGTCATGCGGATGGTCGGTCAGGGACGCGAGCTTGCCAAGCAGGAGCGAAACCGCTGGCAGATGAACCGCTACATGTACCGCGGCGAGCAGTGGATGCGCGCGCGCCCGGGCGCAGGCTTCTCGTCGGGTCGCCTCGAGCTTCTGATGGACAGCCCCAAGGGCCGCCGGCGCGACACCTTCAACCGCCTGCGCCAGATGACCGACGGTCGCGTGAGCCTCCTGACCGCCCAGCGCCCCCCGTATGAAGTCATCCCGCTCTCGCGCGAGCAGGACGCCATCGACGCCGCGCGCCAGGCGAGCAAGCTCATCGCGTCCAAGTGGGATGAGAAGGGCTGGAACGTCGGCGGTGCGATCCGCGACTTGGTTCTGAACGGCGAGATCGACGGCGTCTCTTACCTCCATGTCTTCTTCGACCCGAACAGCGGAGACGTCTCCTACATCCCGTTCACGGCAGACGGTCAGGCCGTCACAAGCCGCGAGCAGTTCGAGGCCCTCTCTGCTCAGGATCCTGAGGGCAAGACCCTCTGGCAGTACCGCCCCATGAAGCTGGGCGAGGTGTCCTGGCGCGTGGTGCGACCCGGCGCGATCAGCGTCGACCCATCCGCGCAGAAGTGGATCGACTGCCGTTGGATCATCGAGTCCCGCGTCTTCCCGCGTTCGGTCATCGAGCAGCAGACGAACCGGAAGATCGATGAGATCCTCAAGGAGTCTTCTGAGCGAGGCGCATCGTCGGGCAGCAGCAATGCGGTAATGCAGCGCGCCGACATCGCTGCCCCGGTCAGCCTTGATGACGACGGAAGCTCAAGCGGCAAGATCGTCCCGGGCCGCGATGAGTTCCTAGTGCATGAGGCGTACATCAAGCCGGGCGGCGAGTGGCCCAAGGGCGCCCACGTTCGCTGGCTTGACCGCGCTCCGAACGTGCCGATCCTCATTGAGGAGTACATGGAGTACGAACTCCCCTACCGGCCGTTCAACCCCAAGCCCGACGGCGGTCACTTCGTCCGCTGCCGCGGAACGGTCGATGAGCTTCGCCCGATCCAGACCCGGTTCAACCGGATCCTGTCGCTGCTGCATGAGTGGCTCGAGCGCGTCGCGCGACCCCCGATGATCGTTCCCATCGGCGCCGTAAGGAACCAGGAGATTTACAACGACAAGGGCATCATCGAGGTGCATCCCATCGGGGATCCGCACTTCATGCCGACCCCGTCGGAGCCTGTCGCGATGCTCACGCAGCACCTCCAGTGGTGTGTGCAGCAGATGTCGGAGATCGCCAACCAGTCCGACGCCGTCCGTGGCTTCAGCCCGGGTCAGGGCGTTGAGTCCGCGATTGCGATCCAGACCCTCGCCCAGAACTCTGAGACGCAGCTTTCCGGTACCGCGTCGCAGGTTGCGACCGGTATCGAGTGGGGGCTCTCCCGCTCCCTGAGGCTGGTCGCCAAGAACTACGTCATGCCGCGCCTGATCTCATCGGCCGGCGTCGATGACACCACCGAGATCCGCGCGTTTGTCGGATCCCAGATCCGCGGCGCGACGGATGTGAAGATCACCGCCTCGATCCTCCCGAAGTCCCGCGCGCTTCAGTTCCAGACGCTGATGCAGTTGGCGCCGCTTGTGGGCCAAGACATCCGGCCCCATGTCGCGCGCTTCGTGGAGGGCTCATACGACGAGTTCATCTCCGGCGAGCTGGCGCAGCGCAAGCGCCAGAAGCGCGAGAACTCATCCCTTGCGGCCTTCGCCCAGTTCCCGCAGAAGGATCAGGTCTACCAGGACTTCATCGGGCTCCAGGCAAAGTTCATGGAGGCGGTCCAGATGGCCTCCTCACAGGGGCAGGATCCGATGCAGGCGCTCGCCTCCGCAGGCATCCAGCCCCCCTCGGTCCTCAACATGCTGCGCGACGCCGGCGTCCCGATCCCGATGGTCGAGGACTACGACGACCACGCCCAGCACCTTCGCACCCTTGACGACTGGCGCTTGTCAGACGGCTACGACGCGGTCCACCCACTGGTCAAGCAGGCCGCGCGCGAACACGCGGATCAGCACAAGAAGATGCTGACCCAGACCCTTACCTCCATTGGACAGCAGATGCCCCAGCCGGGGCAGGAAGCCGCAGGCGGATCCCAGCCTGCACCAAAGGGCCAGCCCTCTCCCCCGAAGGACAAGGGGCAGGCGGGCGGGCCGACGACGATGGCTGTGACAGGAGCGAACTAAATGGGAACCGATATCGGTCCATCAGGGTTTGGGCAGGGATTCTCCAAGGAGGTTGAGGCGATCCTCGAGGTCGCAGACCGCGGCCTGCTCTACGCGCAGGAAGTGCGCGAGAACCTCCAGAAGGCCGGAATGATCATCTACGAGAAGGTTGACCTCCCCGAGGTCGACGTCCCGCAGGTGGAGCAGGACTACGAGCAGGACTTCGCTGACGACGACACCGAGGAGGCTCCTGAGTGAGTACCGACTTCATCGACATGAACTCGGGCCGGGAAGAAGAGCCCCAGCCCGAATCGCAGGCACAGCCGCAGAACGACCCGTGGGAGCCGTGGCAGAAGGCGGGATTTGAGCCTTCTGAGGTGAACCCCTACGACGTCCGCCAGGCGTTCGACGGCTGGCAGGCGCTTGGTAACCGCGACACCCGCGGCTACATGCTTGAGCGCATGATGCAGGGCAACGAGCTGCCGGAAGGCATGTCGTGGCAGGAGGCGCAGGAGGCCATCCAGCAGGCGTGGCAGTCGCGGCAGGATCCGTTCGGATACGGACAGCCCGACCCCTACGGGCAGCAGGGGCAGTACGCGGAGCCCGACCAGTACGGCATCACTCAGCAGGACTACGCCGAGGCCGCGCAGCAGGGCGTTGACCCCTATCAGCTTCGCCAGGTCTGGCAGCAGGACATGCGGCAGGAGCTTTCTCAGTTCCAGCAGCAGCTTGAGCAGCAGTATCAGGAGCGCCAGAACGTCGAAGAGTTCACTCGCGGAATGGATCAGATTCGTTCAAGCCACAACCTGAGCGAGTCCGACATGGCGTTCCTTGCTCCCCGCGCGGCGGAATACGTCCAGCCGGGAGTCCCAATGACTCAGGCAATCGATCAGGCGTACAAGGACTTCGATGATTGGCGGCGCAACGCCATCGCGTCGATGGCCCAGCAGCAGCAGCAGGCTCCCCAGACGTTCAACCCGGGCGGCATGCCGGCGTCGCCGGAGCAGCCCCCGCGTTCCCTCTCGGAGGCGGCTGCGTTCATGGAGCAGCAGTTCGGCGGCTGATGACTTGCATATGGGAACGCGCACGCGTACTCTCATGTGAGCACGGACTGGGTACCCGTGCTGCTGTTCCTTTCAGTGGTGGGTAAGTGAAGCGGCGCCGGAAACGGCGCCGCTTCTTTATTCCGTCCGTGCATATGCGTATACTCATGGCGCACGGCTGTCGGCTCTGGCGGGTGGGCTTAGTTCCCCGGGAGGACGGTGCGGATAACGCGACGTAAGTCGCATCCCCGTTCCTCTCGATCAGGAGAACTTTCCGAATGTCGCTTTACAGCTCGACTTCGGCCTTCGCCAAGGATGTCTGGCTCCCAGGGCTCAACTATGAGCTTCTGTCGGAGCCCGGCACGCTGCTTGGCTGGCTGGGGTCTTACACCGACTCGCGCGTCACTGTTGACGTTGAGGGTCGCCGTTCCTACCTCAAGCTTCGCATCGGTGACTCGCTGGGTCAGGGCACCATCGCGCAGGGTGGCAACTACCCCACCCCGGGCGACCCGACCTACGACGAGGCCCAGGTCAACCTGGCTCACCTCTCGCACGCTCTGGACTTCACCATGGAGGAGCTGGCGCTCCTCGAGTCGACTCAGGCCGCCGCCGTCCCGGTGATGGCTGAGAAGATGACCGCCGCCAAGGAGGCCATGTCCTCCGACATCGAGCGGCAGGCGTGGGGCGATGGCACCGGCATCCTCGCCAACGTGGCGTCGGACTCCGGCAGCACCATCACGCTGGATGCCACGACCTCCTCGCAGGTTGACCGTGACCGCTTCGTCTGGATCGATGACGCGAACCGCGCCCGTTACGACGTCGTTCACGGCACGACCGGCGCTCAGGAAGTCACGGGCTTCACCGTGTCGGACATCAACGAGTCCACCAACGTCCTCACCTGCTCCGCAACGATGACCGCCGCCACCTCGGCCGGCGTCGTTGTTCGCTCGGGCACCTGGACTTCGGGTGGCGCGTTCAACTCGCTGGAGTTCCCGGGCGTCAAGGCCATGGTGAGCGACAGCAACACCTACATGAACATCGACCGCACGGCTTCCGGTAAGGGTTACTGGAAGGCTGTGGTGAACGGCAACTCGGGGACGCTCCGTCCGCTGACCGAGGAGCTGATCCACCAGACGATGAACAAGGTGGCGCGCCGCTCCGGCAAGCACCCCGACGGCTCCTACGCGGCGTTCGCGTCGATGGGTAGCTGGACCGCCTACCACCAGATTATGACGCCGGGCCTCCGGTACACGGTGGATGGCGCTGCGGACATCGGCTTCGGCCGTCCGCTCGAGATGCTCGGTGTGCCGCTCTTCCGCGGCGCGCGTTGCCCGCGCAACTCGATCCACCTGCTCAAGAAGGACAGCATCAAGTTCATCCGGCCGAAGCACAACAAGCCGGGCGATCTGCTGAACTTCGTCAACCTCGGTGGGTCGGAGTTCTTCCTCAAGAACGCCTCCACCGGTCAGGGTCACGCCGCCAGCGTGATCGCCTACCTCGACGGCTTCCTCGGCATGATGACCACCCGCCCGCGTGACCACGCGGTGCTCGGTGACATCTCCGAGGTCGCGAGCGCCTACTAGTCATGGCTCTCTCCGTCAGCATCAGTAAGACCGACACGGTCGGTCGCTACCTCAAGGCCAAGACCGGAACGATCACCTTCGACTCGTCGTATCCGTCGAACGGTGAGGCGCTCTCGGCTCTTGACCTTGGCTTCTCCACCTCGGTGGAGGTGCTGGTCGCGGCCCCGGCTGGCGGGCTCATCTTCGAGTACGACAGTGCAAACTCGAAGATCAAGGCGTTCTACCCGACGGGCGGCGGGGCAACTCCCGCCGCCCTCGCGGCTCCTGCGGTCACGGTCCCTTCGGGGGCCACGCCCGTCGAGTCAAGCGCCGCGCAGCCCAACCTTGTCGAGACTGCTGGTATCGCCAAGGAGGTCGGTAACACCACCGACCTTTCGACCATCGTCACG
>JAULZL010000060.1:0-1866 GCA_032117355.1 Candidatus Nanopelagicales bacterium | reverse complement strand
GACAATAAAGAGGTTGCACGAGTTGGTGGTGTTCACGAAGCCATGGATGTCAAGCATGAGCGCCTCGTCAGCCCCGGCCTTGTCGGCTGCGATGCACGCGAGGATGCAGTTGAGTTTCGAGTGGCTGTTGAGCCTAGGGTCCTGGGTCATCGGGAGGCCGCGCAGATGCGGCACCGTCGCAAGCCGGATCGGCCTGGAGATAGCTGGCTCGGAGTGCTCCATGATGATGACCATCGTGGGCCCGGACCTGCTCAGCCGAGGGTGCTGGAACGGCCGCACCTTCACCCCGCGGGTCACCATGAGTCGCGCATGCACGGCCGTGTGCATGCCGTTGGCTCGCTGGGTTTCGAGCAGCGCGTCAATGACGCCTTGGCGGTCGAGCACCATCGTGAGGTCGATCGCCTTCGCCGCCTCGAACAGTCGGTCAAGGTGCTCGTCGAGAAAGGCCCACGTTCCCGCGTGCAGGCGCAATCCCTCCCACACGCCGTCGCCCAACATGAATCCCGAGTCGTAGACGCTGACGGTGGCCTCCGCCCTGGGCACTAGTCGCCCGTCAACCCAGATGAGTATCGACTCGTTGCGCGGGTCTTCCTCGGCACCGTGGGTGTCGGCTGGATCGTTCATCGTCATCTCCCATGCGACGGCGGCATGGCTCGGAAGGTACACGCATCGAAAGACGAACCCGAAGAGTTGGTGGCGACGGTGGTGAGATGTTCCACAGGGCACGCTTCTCAGACCCAGCGAACGGCGGAAGGCGCGAGGGTCCTCCGGTCAGTCAAGCGCTTTTGTTCCCCATGTGATGGCGCCAATGCCAGCGGATTCCGATGCCACCGAGCCTTCCGTACCGCTGTCTGCTCCGCAGCACACTATGCCGATGCTGGAGTTGGTCGTTCAGTCACCGGCACCCTGGCCAGTCTGCAAAGCGGTGGTGGGAAGGGACAAGTCGTCCGTGTTGCCCTGCCGCAAAGGGAGATTCGAGATGTGCCTGGTTTCATTGGCGATCTCAAGTGAGCGGCACTGCGTTGTAGCAGTTCGTCCATCCCTTGAGGTTCACTCGCCTGCCGTCGGCACTCGGGTTGGCGCTGGGGGTGAAGACGATCTCAATCTCCTTCCACTGGTCATCAGCCACGCGGGTTGCCTTTACCTGAACGATTGCGTTGTCCGCGGCAATCGACTCATTTACTTTGAAGGTCTTGTCGAGGCACGGCTGGCCCAGCTTGTTGCCCTCATACTCGCCCATGCTCAAGGTGGGCTCGCCGATCCAGGGGTTTGAAGCGGAGAAACTGGTCGTCCAGGACAGATCGGCCCAGACCACACGTCCCTGGACATCCTCGCCTATGGCGAAGGTGCCCTCCCCGCACAGCTGCCTGCCGGGGGGAAACGCGCCTTCCTGGGCGGTGTCCTTCTTGGTGAACACGACTGAGGCGTCCAGCGTGGTCTTGTTCACGACGCACACGCGAGTGCCGAGATTGCCGGCCGCGCGGGACGGCTCGGCTGCCGTGGGCTCTGATCCGCAGCCGGCGAGCAGGAGCGGGGCTACGCACATGGCGACGACGAGCGCCAACGTGCGCGGCGACGTAGGAGAGGGATTATGCACTGGGAGATCCTGCCACGCGCCTGGCCGCCGGCGCCGTCGTTCTGCCAATCGCCCCCGGCTCCTTTGTTCTGCCAGTCGCCGCCGGCCCCATCCGTGGCCGAGCAGAGTCGACTCGGCAGCCATCCACCCAAAGGTCGTCCAGGTGCGTCTCGGCCACGCCAAAGGCATGTCGCTCAACAACTACAGTGACGTCGCTCCAGCCATGCACGATGACGCGACCGAGTTTGCGGCGGCGCTGGTGAGGAATTCCAGGGGGCATCGCACGCAGT
>JAULZL010000059.1:0-1760 GCA_032117355.1 Candidatus Nanopelagicales bacterium | reverse complement strand
CACACAACGGTGACCCCGGAGTCGCGCAGGCCACGGATGAGATCGACGAGCGGGGGCAATTCCTTTTCAGTGAGTCCGCCCGCGATCTCGTCGAGGAGGATGAGGCGGGGGTTCGTCGCCAGTGCACGGGCCAGCTCGAGCCGCTTGCGGTCGAGCAGCCTCAGCTGCCCAGCGGGCTTCTCGGACAGGTGCATGAGACCGGTGGTCTCGAGCGCGCGAACCGCGGCCTCGTAGCCGACCTGGCCATGGAATCCGCCGCCGAACGTGGCGCCCACGTAAACGTTCTCGAACACGGTCATGTCGACGAAGGGTCGAGGAATCTGGAAGGACCGGGCGATGCCGGCCTTCGTGCGCGATGGTGCCCGCTCCTTCGTGATGTCCCGGCCCTGGAAGGTGATGGTGCCGGAGTCCGAGGGCAGCACGCCGGTGATGAGCGACAGCAGGGTCGACTTGCCAGCGCCATTCGGGCCGACGATGCCCAGTGCCGTGCCCTCCGCGACATCGAAGGTGACGTCCTCTGCGGTCACGACATTGCCGAACCGCTTCGACAGGCCGCGAACCTCGAGCAATGCGCTCATGGGCACTCACCTCACCTTTGCATGGCTTGCTGAAACCGGGTCTGCCGTGCGGACATGTCTCGAGCAGCGAACGGATGGAACCGGTTGGGGTGGGCGGCCTGCGCCCCCCACCCCAACCACTGCACTACTTGAGCGGCTCGACCGTGCCGCCGGTCGGGACCATCGGCGCGATGGAGTTCGACACGATGACGAGATCCCAGGGGAACGCACCGCCATCGGTCTTGCGCCACTGGCCACCGGTGAGCGGGGTCTTCGCCACGTTCGGCACCGGACCGGTGGTCCAGTCGAGGTCGCCGACGATGGTGCTGACCTTCATGGTCTTCATCGCATCGACGATTCCCTGCTTGTCCGGGCCACCTGCAGCAATAACCGCAGCAGCCATGACCTCGAAGAGCGCCTCGGAGAAGCCGAGGGGCTGGGTCCACTGCTTGCTTGTCGCGTCGGTGTACGCCTGGGTGTACTCGGCGGCAGACAAGCCGGTCAGGCTCGACTTGAACGGTGAGGTCGATGACCACCAGACCTCGGTACCGAGGTTCTCGCCGATGTCGCCGAGGGCCTCGATGGAGGACGGGAAGAGCAGCGCCTTGCCGATCGTCGCGATCTTCGGGTTGAAGCCCTGCTGCTTTGCCTGCTTCCAGAAGGTCGTGAAGTCAGGGGGCAGCGGGACGCCCATGAGGATCTCGTCCTTGTTCTTCTTGAAGGCCGAGATCTGCGAGGAGTAGTCCTGCGACAGGTTCGTGTGCAGGCCGGGGTTGTTGATCGTGTACCCATTGGCCTCGACGATTCCCGGCAGGTTGGCGCTCCACGCCTGGCCGTCCGGATCATTCGGGAAGAAGCCGGCGACCTTCTTGTTCGTGTCGACCTGGTTCCACATGTCCTGGTAGACGGCTGCGATGTCCTCGAGGCCCCAGAAGAAGTGGTACGTCCAGGTGAAGGAGGTCTCGCCCGGCTTGCCACCGCGACCGATGAAGTACGGCTGCCACGGAGCGTCAGAGGAGATGCACGGGACCTGGTTCGCCTCGCACTGGTCGGAGACCGGATTCACCATCTCCGGGGTGCCGTGGACGAGGATGACGTCGACGCCATCGGAGTTGATGAGCTCACCGGCCACCTCGGCCGCGCGCTTGGAGTCTGACTCGGCGTCCTTCTGGATGATCTCGACGTTGTAGCTCGTACCGCCGG
>JAULZL010000058.1:0-4698 GCA_032117355.1 Candidatus Nanopelagicales bacterium | reverse complement strand
TTCAACGACGGCGACATCGTCGAAGGCATCATCGTCAAAGTCGACCGCGATGAGGTCCTCCTTGACATCGGCTACAAGACCGAGGGCGTGATCCCCTCCCGTGAACTTTCCATCAAGCACGACGTTGACCCCAATCAGGTCGTCAAGGTTGGCGACAAGGTCGAAGCCCTCGTCCTCACCAAGGAGGACAAGGAAGGCCGCTTGATCCTGTCCAAGAAGCGCGCCCAGTACGAGCGCGCCTGGGGCACCATCGAGAAGATCAAGGAAGAGGACGGCGTCGTCGAAGGCTCCGTCATCGAGGTTGTCAAGGGCGGCCTCATCATCGACATCGGCCTGCGCGGCTTCCTGCCGGCCTCCCTGGTCGAGATGCGCCGGGTGCGCGACCTTCAGCCATACGTCGGCAAGGTCCTCGAGGCCAAGATCATCGAACTGGACAAGAACCGCAACAACGTGGTCCTGTCCCGTCGTGCCTGGCTGGAGCAGACTCAGAGTGAGGTCCGCCAGACGTTCCTCACCCAGTTGCAGAAGGGCCAGGTGCGCAACGGCGTCGTCTCGTCCATCGTTAACTTCGGTGCTTTCGTCGACCTCGGTGGCGTTGACGGCCTCGTCCACGTCTCCGAGCTGTCCTGGAAGCACATTGACCACCCGTCGGAGGTCGTTGAGGTTGGCCAAGAAGTCACCGTCGAAGTGCTTGACGTCGACATGGATCGCGAGCGAGTGTCCCTCTCGCTGAAGGCAACACAAGAGGACCCGTGGCAGCACTTCGCGCGGACTCATGCGATCAGCCAGGTCGTTCCCGGCAAGGTCACCAAGTTGGTGCCGTTCGGTGCCTTCGTGCGCGTCGACGAGGGGATCGAGGGCCTGGTCCACATCTCCGAGCTCGCCGAGCGCCACATCGAACTGCCGGAGCAGATTGTTCAGGTCAACGACGACATCTTCGTAAAGGTCATTGACATCGATCTTGAGCGTCGGCGGATATCGCTGTCGCTGAAGCAGGCCAACGATTCCTCGGATGCCCAGGCGGTCGAGGAATTCGATCCGTATCTGTATGGCATGGCCCCGGCATTCGACGAGGCTGGCGGCTACATCGGGCCTGAGGGCTTCGATCCGGAGACCGGCGAGTGGAAGGCCGGCTTCGAGGACCAGCGCACCCAATGGGAGCGTGAGTACGCGGAGGCGCACAGCCGCTGGGAGGCGCACCGCAAGCAGATCGATGAGGCTCGTACCGCCGACCAGGCTGCGGCCCTTGAGTCAGGGGACAGCGTGTCCTCCTACTCTTCGCAGAGCGAGGGTGAGGGTGGATCCCTCGCATCGGATGAGGCCCTCCAGGCCCTTCGAGACAAACTCGCGGGCGAGTAGTAGCACTGACCCTTGAGGGGGACGGCCACCATGGGGTGACCGTCCCCCTCGTCAATTGTGAGGAATCGTGACCAGGATCGGACTCACCGGAGGCATCGGCGCCGGCAAGTCCACCGTTGCGGCCATGCTGGCCGGGCGGGGGGCGATCGTGATTGATGCCGACGCGATATCGCGCGAACTGGTCGAACCTGGCCAACCCGCGCTCATCGAGCTGGTTGAGGCTTTCGGCTCGGGGATCCTGCGTGATGATGGCAGCCTCAATCGAGGGGAACTCGCCAGGCTTGCCTTTCTTGAACCTGCGGGGACCGCCCGGCTCAACGCGATCATGCATCCCAGGATTGCGGCTGAGAGCAGCCGTCGGCTTCGCAATGCATCCCCGGGGCAGGTCGTCGTGTACGACATGCCCCTTCTCGTCGAGACGGGCCAGCAGGAACTCGTCGATCTCGTCGTCGTGGTGGACGTCCCCGTCGAGACCCAGGTTGATCGGGCGGTGAATCTGCGCGGCTTGGACGATGCAGACGTTCGCCGGCGCATCGCGGCCCAGGCGGCACGGGAGACCCGTCTTGCTGCGGCCGATGTCGTCATCGACAACAGCGGAAGCCGTCAGGAGACCGAGAACCAGGTGGCGAGCCTGTGGTCGAGCCTGCCCCGGCTCATCGAAGCTCAGGATCCAGGCGAACCTGATCAGGATCGTGGCGAGCCCGATCAGGCCGGGACGAAGTAGCGTGTTCAAGTGACACGACCGATCAGCGACCTGCAGCGCAAGGTTGCCCCTTTCACGGTCCGAGCGCCGTTTGAGCCCTCAGGCGATCAGCCCCAGGCCATTCGAGCGCTCGCGGACCGAATCAGGTCGGGGGAGCGGGATTCCGTGCTCCTTGGTGCCACCGGAACGGGCAAGAGCGCCACCACGGCCTGGCTCATCGAAGAACTACAGAGACCGACCCTGGTCATGGCCCCCAACAAGACTCTGGCCGCCCAATTGACCACCGAGTTCAAGGAACTCCTGCCGGACAACGCGGTCGAGTACTTCGTCTCGTACTACGACTACTACCAGCCCGAGGCCTACATCCCGCAAAGCGACACATTCATTGAGAAGGACTCCTCGATCAACGAGGAGGTCGAGCGGCTCAGGCACTCAGCGACCAACAGCCTGCTCACCCGACGGGATGTCATCGTTGTTGCGTCGGTGTCGGCAATCTACGGCCTGGGAACACCGCAGGAGTACGTCGACCGCATGGTTCGCCTGCGGGTGGGCGAGTCCATCGAACGCGATCAGCTACTCCGGCAGTTCGTCGGAATCCAGTACACGCGTAATGACATCGCCTTCCAGCGGGGGACCTTTCGCGTTCGGGGGGACACGGTCGAGGTCTTCCCGGTCTATGAGGAGCATCCGGTTCGTATTGAGATGTTCGGGGACGAAATCGAGCGGTTGATGACGCTGCACCCCCTCACGGGCGAGATCCTGACCGAGGATCAGGAGACCTACGTCTTTCCGGCTACCCACTACGTGGCGGGCCCGGAGCGCATGGAGCGAGCGGTCGCCAGCATTGAAGCCGAGTTGCAGGAACGGCTTTCAGAACTTGAGATGCAGGGCAAGCTGCTCGAAGCGCAACGGCTGCGAATGCGAACGACGTACGACCTCGAGATGATGCGCCAGGTTGGTAGCTGCGGTGGAATCGAGAACTACTCTCGCCATATTGACGGCCGGGAGGCAGGCAGTGCGCCGAACTGCCTGCTGGACTATTTCCCCGAGGACTTCCTGCTCGTCATCGACGAGTCCCACGTGACGGTGCCCCAGATCGGTGCCATGTTCGAGGGGGATGCGAGCCGCAAGCGAACCCTGGTCGAGCACGGATTTCGGCTACCGAGTGCAATGGACAATCGGCCGCTCCGCTGGGAGGAATTCGTTGAGCGGGTAGGCCAGACAGTCTACCTGTCAGCCACCCCAGGGCCCTATGAGTTGGGCCGAGTGCAGGGTGAGGTTATCGAGCAGGTCATCCGTCCGACCGGCTTGGTGGATCCCCTCGTCGTGGTCAAGCCGACCAAGGGTCAGATTGACGATCTGATGGACGGCATCAAGGCTCGTGCCGAGCGGAAGGAACGAGTCTTGGTCACCACCCTGACAAAGCGGATGGCGGAGGACCTCACCGACTACCTCCTTAGCAATGGAGTTCGAGTCCAGTACCTGCATTCGGAGGTGGATACCCTTCGCCGAGTTGAGCTTCTGCGGGAGTTGCGCCTCGGCGTCTTCGACGTCCTCGTCGGGATCAACCTGCTGCGAGAGGGACTCGACCTTCCCGAGGTCTCGCTCGTTGCCATCCTCGATGCCGACAAGGAAGGCTTCCTGCGTTCCGAGACCTCCCTGGTTCAGACAATCGGCCGAGCAGCCCGCAATGTCTCCGGAGAAGTGCACATGTACGCGGACTCGGTGACCCCGTCCATGGCGCGAGCCATCGAGGAGACCTCCCGACGTCGGGACCGGCAGATTGCCTATAACCTCGAGCGGGGCATCGACCCGCAACCGCTTCGCAAGAAGATCGCCGACATCACGGATCTCCTCACCCGCGAGGATGCCGACACCGAGCAACTAACGAGCAGCGACGATGCGAGCAACAGGGGTCGACGCCCCCGCCCCGCCGCCGAGAAGGAGTTAACCGCGTTGATTGAGGACCTCAGCGCGCAGATGCACCAGGCCGCTTCGGATCTGCACTTCGAGCTTGCCGCTCGGCTGCGGGATGAGGTACACGATTTGAAGAAGGAGTTGCGTGGCATGCGAGAGGCAGTGGGAACATGAACGTGCCCGCATGGCTATGGGCCGTGACGCTTCTTGGGCTGATCGGCATCATCTGCGTTGACCTGGTCATCGTGGATCGCCGGCCCCATGACTTTGGGCCACGAGAAGCGGCGCGCTGGGTGATCTTCTACGTCGTGCTGGCCATGGCCTTCGCAGTGTTCGTCTGGCTGAACTTCGGTCCGTCCTATGCCGGGCAATTCGTGGCCGGCTATCTGACCGAGTACTCACTGAGCGTGGACAACCTGTTCGTCTTCATGGTGATCATGGCGTCGTTCGCCGTGCCCATCCAGAGCCAGCATCGGGTTCTGCTGGTGGGGATTGTCATCGCGCTTGTCCTGCGGGGGCTGCTCATCATTGTCGGTGCAACCCTCATAGCCCGGTTCAGTTGGGTCTTCTTCGTCTTCAGTGCATTCCTGCTATATACCGCGTGGAAGGTCTGGACCTCGGGCGAGGAGGAAGAGGAGCCCGATCCCGAGGGAAACGGCCTCGTTCGCTTCGTCGCACGACGATTCCCGACCTCACCCACCTATCACGGGACGAAGTTG
>JAULZL010000057.1:0-1714 GCA_032117355.1 Candidatus Nanopelagicales bacterium | reverse complement strand
GGTCGAGTAGGTCGACCTGGAGGGCAGCATTGACGCTCGTCATGCGCGCCTGACGGGCGATCATCGCCGGATCATTCGTTCGCTCGGTACGAAGCATTTGCACGCGTCTATTGAGGTGCAGCCACTCGTACAACTCCTGGGACCCGAACACGAAACTGGCTGTCAGCGGGACGTCTTCATCGAGTGCTCCCGCCTTGTGCAGGTTCAGGATGCCGTCACTGAACATCTCCGTCCAGACTCGCAAGCCTTTGCGGCCGGTGAGTTCTGCGAGGACGGCATCCGGAACGGCGCCGATACCCATCTGCATGGTCGATCCGTCCATCACCCTTGCGGCGATCCGTTCACCGATAGCCCGGGATACCTCACCGATTTCACCTGCATCGTGACAATCCAAGGGCTCGTCCACCTCGACCAGGTAGTCGATTTCATGGTCATAGACCTGGGCATCGCCGTAGGTATAGGGCATCTGCTCATTCGACTGGACGATGACAAGGCCTCCGCGCTCGCGGACCGCTTCGATTGCTGCCGGAAGAATGTTCACCTCGGTTCCGAGACTCACCGTGTCATGACGACGGCTGGACGCATGGAGCAGGACGACGTCGGGCCGGTAATGATCACGCAACAGCACTGGGACCAGGCTCAGCCGGCAGGGGATGTAGACCAGAGATGAGGATTTCCGCATCGCAGGGCCAACAAACGCCGTTTCGTGGGTGACACCCTCCCGCTGCGGGACCGAACCCTGCGCATTAAGCATGTGCAGGGTGTACTCCGGGACCTCCGTATCGAGCAGGTTCAGCAGGATCGTCGGCGTAGCGAAGTTGCCCGATGCAACGACTCGAGGCTTCTGGGGTAGGCCCGCCATCACTGACTTGAGTTGCTCCACTGTCACGACCCGCATTGCAGCCTCCATTCGCGAGAATCCTCGCAGTCCGACACGACCTGTCGCATTTCGTGGCAGGTCGGGTCACTCACCCCTGTGCCAGAATGACGTGCTGCCGCTGAGCGTGTCATGGCAGAGATCACCGGGCATCGATACCTGGAGGACGGATACACATGTCGCAGCCGATTACGTGGGGCGATGTATCGGTGTACGTCGCCGGGCATCGAGGCCTCGTTGGTTCGGCGCTGTGGCGTGCCCTCGAGGCTGCCGGCGTCGGTTCACTTATCGGATGGACGTCCGCTGAGCTGGACCTTCGCGATCGCGATGCAACCTTCGATGCCATTACCGAGACCAAGCCGGACATCGTCATCGATGCCGCCGCGAAGGTCGGGGGAATCATGGCGAACTCGACGTTCCCGGTCGAGTTCCTGCGCGACAACATGCTCATCCAGACGAATGTGATGGACGCAGCGCACGCGGCCGACGTGGATCGGCTGCTCTTCCTGGGCTCGTCCTGCATCTACCCGCGCCATGCGACCCAACCGATCCGGGAATCCAGTCTGATGACCGGGCCGCTGGAGCCCACGAATCAGGCGTACGCAATGGCCAAGATCGCCGGCATCTACTACATCGAGGCCCATCGAACCGAGTACGGCCGCCGCTGGATCTCCGCCATGCCGACGAACCTGTACGGGCCGGGTGACAACTTCGACCTGCAGAGTTCGCACGTGCTGCCCGCGTTCATCCGTCGATTCCATGAGGCGTCGATCACGGGTGCGTCATCGGTCACTGTATGGGGGACGGGGTCCCCTCGCCGGGAATTCCTTCACGTCG
>JAULZL010000056.1:0-3850 GCA_032117355.1 Candidatus Nanopelagicales bacterium | reverse complement strand
ACATCGCGAGGGCGTGGCCGTCGCCGGTGTACTCCCATGAATTGGACGTGACCTTGTAGGACTTCCCGATCCCGCCTGTGGCGATCACCACGGACCGCGCCTGGAAGAGCACGAATTCACCGCTAGGCCGCCAGTAGGCAAGCACCCCGTTGACCTTGCGGTCATCACCCTCGCCGGTCATGAACAGGTCCGTTGCCGAGCACTCGGCAAAAACCTTGATCCGAGCCTCGTAGTCGCCATGGAGACGCTTGTCCTCCTGCTGCAGGGCGACAACGCGTTGCTGCAGGGTGCGGATCATCTCCAGGCCGGTGCGGTCACCGACGTGCGCCAGGCGCGGGTACTCGTGTCCGCCGAAGTTGCGCTGGCTGATCTTGCCTTCCTTGGTGCGGTCGAAGAGCGCACCCCAGGACTCCAACTCCCACACGCGATCCGGGGCTTCCTTGGCGTGCAGCTCGGCCATTCGATAGTGGTTGAGGAACTTCCCGCCACGCATGGTGTCGCAGAAGTGCACCTTCCATCCGTCGTTCGGGTTGACGTTCGCCATCGAGGCAGCAATGCCGCCCTCCGCCATGACCGTGTGGGCCTTGCCGAAGAGGGACTTGCTCAGGATGGCGACCGACTTGCCCGCCTCGCGGGCCGAAATCGCCGCACGCAATCCGGCACCACCGGCACCGAGGACCACGACGTCGAAGGAGTATCGCTCCATGTCCGACATGACTTCCGTCCTAGAAGAGGTAGAGGTTCGGGATGGCACCGCTGGCCACCTGGCGAACGTAGAAATCGGTCAGGGCTACGCCGATCAGGGAAACCCACGCAAACTTCATGTGGTGGTTGTTCAGCGCGGAGATCCACGTCCACATCCGGTAGCGCACCGGATGCGCAGAGAAGTGCTTGAGCCGACCACCAAACGCATGGCGACACGAATGGCAGGACAGGGAGTACAGCCACAGCAGTGTCGCGTTGGCGACGAGTACCAGGGTGCCGATACTGACGTGGCCCCAGGCGCCCTCGTGATTACGGAAGGCGATGATCGCGTCATAGGTCAGGATGACGTTGAAGACAATGCCCGCGTAGAAGAAGTAGCGGTGGCTGTTCTGGAAGATCAGCGGGAACCGGGTCTCGCCGGTGTACTTCTTGTGCGGCTCGGAGACGGCGCAGGCCGGGGGCGACAGCCAGAAGGACCGGTAGTAGGCCTTCCGGTAGTAGTAGCACGTCATCCGGAACCCGAGGGGGAAGATCAGGATCAACAGGGCTGGGGAGAAGGCGTACCAGTCACCGAAGGGCGTCCAGTTGAACAGCGTCGCCCCTGGCGGGCACTGGGTCGACAGACACGGTGAATAGAAAGGTGAGATCAACGGCTCATAGAAGTAGTAATTGTTCTCGAAGGCCCGCCACGTCGAGTAGACGATGAAGGACAGCAGCGCCAGGACGGTGACCAGGGGCTGAAGCCACCACCTGTCTGTCCGGAGCGTGCGGGCGGAGATCTGGGCCTTGGTGCCGGCTGGGATGCCGGTAGTGGTGGGCGCGCTCACGAGTGGGCCTTTCAACGCGACGGTGTCTGGCGGTGCCCGAAGGTTATCGCCACTCCCGCACCTTTGCAGTGGGGGCAGTCGGCAAGAGACCAGGATCACAAGCAGGTCCGGCCTGGAGTCCATGCAGTGCCGGTTTCGGCTACCCGAATTACGCTGCAGGAGGGGTCCGAATCGGCTCAGAATGGATATGTGATGGACCGGGCCACGTGATGGACGGCGAAACGTGATGGATGCCCGGCGCATCCTCGTGGTCGAGGACGACCACCTGGTGGCTGGCCTCCTGGTTGCCGTCCTGCGATCCTGCGGCTTTGAGACGGCCGTCGCCTACAGCGCCGGCGAGGCCCGATCAGTGGTGGACGACTTCGATCCGGACGCCGCCCTGCTGGACATCGTTCTCGGGGATGGCCCGACGGGCATTGACCTTGCCCGAGTGCTGCACGAGCAATTCCCTGGGGTCGCCCTGATCTTCCTCACCAAGCACCCGGACCTGCAGGCAGCGGGCATCGACCCAACGGAGTTGCCCCTAGGCGCCGGTTTCCTGCGCAAGGACCTGATCAGTGACGAGGACTCGCTAGTGGCGGCGATCGAGTCGGTCCTGGCCGACCACCCTGAGAATGCCCGGCATGATCGCATCTCAGCCGAGCACCCCCTCGCCTCCTTGCGCCCCACGCAGGTCGAGGTCCTCCGGCTGGCGGCCCAAGGCCTGTCGAACTCGGCCATCGCACGAGCACGCCAAACCAGCGAGCGAGCGGTGGAAATCCAGCTCCAGCGAGCCGCAGCCGCCCTCGGAGTCGTCCCCTCGCGTGACCTGAACGTGCGCGTCGAGATCGTCCGACGCTATATAGAGGCCGCGGGCCTCCCGCCGCGGCCATGACCGAGTCCTCCGATCGCCTCGGATTCATCGCCCGCCTCGGCGGTCCCTACGCAGTCAGCCCGCCGGGCCTGGCCATCTCAAGCATCCTCATCATGCTGGCCTATGTCGTGGGCTCGCCCGCCGACTGGAGTGGGCGACTTCTGCCCAAGTCTGCCTCCGTGGCCATCGGGCTGGCCATCGCGGCGGTGGTCATCCTGGTCGGCAATCGGCTCATCCCCGGACAGGGGAGCGGGCGTGGCTGGCTCGTCCTGCTGCTCTTCGTGGTTGCGGGCCTGGCCTTCAGCACGGCGATGGGCCCGATCGAGGTCGCCCTGGGCATTGCCAAGGCGCCCGATTTCGAGTGGCGCATCCCCCTCGGCACCCCCCTGGCCACCATCTTGCTTTGCTTGGGCGCCATCCAGGCCGACGCCTGGCTCCAACATCGCGATCGACTCACGGCGATCGCCTCCAGGAGGGCCGAGCTCGATACGGCGCGCGAGCGCACCGCGATGCAGGTGCAAGCCTGGCGAACAGAAGTAGCCGACCGGGTGAGGGCCAGCGTGGACGAGGTCATGCAGGACCTGCCAACAGCCGGCGATGAGGCTGTCGTGCACCAGTTGCGCTACCTCGCCTTCGACGTCATCCGCCCCATGAGCCACGAGGTGGCTGCTGTCGCACTGGATGACAGGCACACGCATTGGGCGAGCCAGACTCGACCGAAGGTGATTGGCCTCTGGACGGCGACCTCAACCGTCGGCATTCCCCTCGTCGCCTATCCGGTCACCATGGGCTTGCTCAGCGCGATCCTCGGTATCGGACTGTTCGGCCCGGTTCCCGGGCTCCTCTACGCGGGGTGCTTCGCGGTGTCGTCAGCCGGGGCTGCGTCGATGTCTCGGCTAGTGGCCAGGGCAGGCACCAGCGCCTCGATGCGCCTGCTCGCGATGGCGTTGATCGTCGCTGTCTTCGCTGCCGTCGGCACCGCAGCCGGGCTCGACTTCGCGGAGCCAACCCGCTGGGTCACGTCCGTGTGGCTGGCCAGCCCGATTGCCCTCGTCGTCGCCGCCATCCTCGCCGTCGATGCGGGTGTCCAATCTAGGCGCCGGGACCTGGAGCACAGCCTGGACGTCGTCAACGAGCAGCTGGCCTGGGCCATCACCCGAGCCAATGGCGAGTTCTACCTCCAACGGCGTGCTTTGACGCGATGGATCCATGGCGATCTCCAGGCAGCCATTAACGCGGCAGCCATCAGCATCGATCGAGCCCGTCGTCAGGGCCACCCGACTGAGTGGGCCGTCAGCGACGGCATCGCCCTGATCGCACGCGCCATCGAGGAGATCCCTGAAGCCCCTGCCCCTGAACTGGCGAACGTCTTCGAAAACATCACACAGACCTGGCGAGGGACCTGCGAGATCACCTGGGAGGTGGATCCCGAGGCGCTCACCCGAGCCGCGGCCCAGCCAGCGGG
>JAULZL010000055.1:0-1811 GCA_032117355.1 Candidatus Nanopelagicales bacterium | reverse complement strand
GGCGCTCGGCACCGTGAAGTGGTTTAACGACTCGAAGGGCTTCGGCTTCGTCACCCCCGATGAGGGCGGCGAGGACGTGTTCGTTCATTTCTCCGCGATCAACATGCCTGGCTTCAAGACGTTGAAGGAAGGGCAAAGAGTTTCGTTTGAAGTTACAGATGGGAAGAAGGGCAAGCAGGCGTCAAACGTCCAAGCGGCCTAGGCCAATCGAGCCCGCATGCTGGTTATCGCTCGCAGCGTTTGAGCGGACGTTCCGACAACACGTTGTGACCTGCTGAAGGTCCAAGGGCTGGCTGTTCGGGGCGTTGCAGTCGTCTCGGCGCGCTCAGCGAACCCGCCGGACCTGAAGACCACTATCGGCGGTGACACCAGCGCTGGTAGCCAAGGGCACTGACGATTCCACCGCCGGTGCCCGGGGCGACCGGGATATCCCCGATCGCCCCTGCGCATCAGAGTACGACCTCGTCCAGCACGCCTGTCGCAACGTCGAAGATGAATCCGCGGATGGAATCGGTATGCGGAATGAACGGCGAGGCCTTGATTCGGTTCGCCGACTGCACGACATCTACGGCGAGATCGCTGAATGCCTCGGCAGCCCACTCGGGCTTGATGCCTGTCTCGTCCTGGATCGACTTCTTGAATGCGTCGTCGGTGAAGGTGAGCATCCCGCAGTCGGTGTGGTGGATGAGGATGATCTCCTTCGTGCCGAGGAGCCGTTGCGAGATTGCGAGTGAACGGATCTCATCGTCGGTGACGACTCCGCCGGCATTGCGAATGATGTGCGCATCGCCCTCCTCGAGTCCGAGGACCTTGGAGACGTGCAGGCGTGCGTCCATGCAGGCGACGACGGCCAGGTGCTTGGCTGGCGGCAGGGGCAGCGGGCCAGAAAAGGCCTCAGCATAAGAACTGTTGCGCTCTAGGAACTGGGGAATGACGGACATGGTTTCCTCTCAGGGTGCATGAAGGCCTCGTGGACCAAGTGATGGGTCAGCGATTGCTGAGTTCTGACTTCTGAGTTACGGGTGCTGGCAGCGGAGTGGTCAGCGACAGGCGGACGACGCGACGCGCATGTTGTCGACGTGGCGTCGGCGAGTCAGCAAAACCTGCATGAGGTGAACCTAGCCGGGGTCGAATCAACCCGCTCGGGTCGATCTCGCAGTTGCCAACGATCTGCAGGTGATGCCGGGTGCTGAGATCACTCGGTGTCGCGTGCCCCAGGTCATCGCCTCTTAGGATTCGGTGGTGCCCACCTACGAGTTCCGTTGCAGGACGTGCGGTGAGTCCTACGTCGTCAACCGTCCTATGGATGCATCAAATGAGCCGGCACCGTGCCCGAATGGCCATGACGACACAGTGCGTTTGCTGGGGGTCGCCTCCGCGGGTGGCTCACGGCCAGACGCTTCACCGTCAGCCGGAGGCTGTTGCGGCGGTGGCTGCGGATGCGGATGACGTGCGCTCAATGACGACCACAAGGAAGACAACCCTTCCCGGGGAGTACGTGGCTGGACTCGAGAGGGTGCGTGCGCTGCACTCTTTGGCGTGCTGCTCCTCTGAGGTCGCGGGGTGTTATCGCTGCTCCTTGGGCGACAGCCAGGAGCTTGTAGTAAGCAGCCGTGCGGGGTTGACGCCAGGGGCGATTAGGGGCTCGGCCGAGGTGCCCGTCCGATGTCAGTTGTGCTGTGGCTCATCGCGTGAAGCAGCGGTGAGGAAGCCGACGCCTGGACGCTGGACCGTCCCACGAACGTCAGCAGGCTCAGGCAGAGTGCGCTGTATCGGCAAAGCACGCCTCGAAGGCTCTGTTTCCAAACTCT
>JAULZL010000054.1:0-13828 GCA_032117355.1 Candidatus Nanopelagicales bacterium | reverse complement strand
GGTCGTCCCTTCCCACGCCGAACTGACCACGCAACAATCCGCCGACATCCTGAACGTTTCTCGCCCACACCCTGTGAAGATTCTGTCCGAAGGGACGATTGAGTACCGGACTGTCGGAACGCATCGGCGTGTGTTGGCGCGATCCCTTGTGGATTTCACCAAAGCTGACGATCATCGCCGACGAGTTGCGGATGACACAGCAAGCCCATTCCTGACATTCTGTGACGTCCTTGAGGGGGTCATCAAGGCCAGCGCTCTACGAGGCGACTAACGGAAAGACATTCCAGTGCGGCAACACACCCAGTTCTGTTAGCCGTGCTGTCATCCGTTGCTGTTTAGGAGCGCCTGAAACGCCCACCCTCGTAGACGAAGGAGGCCGTGCTCCCGGAGTTGAGGTCGATTTCGATCGCGTCTGAGGGCAGGTACATGAAGTATTCGTAGTTTTCGCGCTCGCTGGTGAACAGCACCGCGCTCGTAGGTGGGGTCATGTTGCTCAACTTGCCGTGCTGCAACTCGGTGACGCTCACGGGACCCATAGTCGTCGACCCATTGACGATCACTCGACTCAACAGACCCATCAGCTTCGCCGACCAGGTGTTATTCACCAATTGCACGACGGACTTATTAGGGATGTCCTCATAGAAGGCGCCCCTGCTCCCGAGGTTGAGCACCACCCCAAGGAATACGGGTGCCTCGAAAATCGGCTTGATCTTTGTCGTCGTGGGCTCGGCCGCGAATCCGGACAAATATGGGGAACCGAGGACGAACGACATGGAAGGCGTCGGGCTAGCACTCGCCCAAACCACCTGGGCCGCTGACCGCGGGCCCGCGGCAAAGGCCACCTTCCTACCCGCTAGACGCAACATTTCGAGGTCTTCGGAGTTCACGTTGATGAGTACAACCTTGCCATCCTGAGAGATGGTGTCTGGGCCGACCCCGCCGCTCACCTTGTCGGTGCCCACAGCGCCGAAGACCTGGTCTGCACCGGGGCCGCCCGTGAGGGCGTCATCGCCGACTTCGCCGTGCAGTTGGTCGTTGCCGGGGCCGCCCGAAGCGATGTCGTTGCCAGCGCCGGCAAGGACGACGTCGTTGCCGGGCCCGCCTGCGATCACGTCAGCGGCTGGTGAGCCGCAGACGATGTCGTTGCCTCCACGGGCATCAACCCGCCCCCGGCCGGTCAGAACGATCACGTCATCGAAAGGGGTCCCGGTAATGGCGCCGCGGTGCTGCGCGATCGTCGCGGTCTTACCCAGACACATCAACTCGGCGGCGCGCACAGGCTCAGCGAGAATCAGGCTGCTTGCAGCGATGGTGAGGCAGACAAGAGGAACCCCGACGATGCGCATGGCGTCATGTTGGCAGACGCACATCGTGCACCCGAAACTGGCTGAAGGACGCCCGGACTCTCCCAGGCGGCTCGGCCTGTGCACGGCATGGGAAGCGACGTCAACCCAACGTCCCAGCCAGGTGAGAAGTTCACGAATCGATTGCCGCGCCCTCACCGTCATTGCCCTTCAGGGGAAAACCCTCCTCCCGAGCGTTGGATCCTTTAGCCCAACGGTGATCCTGGCCAGTCCCAACCAGGGATTCCGTGGTTCGACTTACTCATGGTCCCGCAGTTCGTTTGACGAGCAACCATGCCTCGTCCGCGAGGCCGCGATCCGAGAAGCCGAACATGCTGCGGGAATACGCGGCCGAAATCCACCGAGTGCAGGGAGACGCGGGGCAAGAATGAGCGATCATCGTGGAAGAAAGGGCGGAAACTGTGGACCCGATGGCTGGAGTCGAGGTGAGCCGAGGATACGAAAAGCCCTCGCTGTGCCAGGGACTCTTCGCTAGAGCGGGTGACGAGAATCGAACTCGCACTGTCAGCTTGGGAAGCTGATGTTCTGCCATTGAACTACACCCGCGGTGAGCCGATTATGCCCCATGTGAGTCGGGTGGCCGACCTGGGGCGCGACGTTGCTACGCCTCTTGGCCGGTCCCGCCCTACTGGGGAATGCGTCGAAAGAGCGGCCGCGGCACTGACTTGAGCCCCGCCATCACGAAACGCAGTGGGCCCGGCGCGTAAACGGTGTGCTTCCCCTTACGAAGGGCATTCACCACGATGTCCGCAACGACCCCTGGGTCCGTGGTCATGGGAGCCTCGGGCAGCCCCGCACTCATCTTGGTTCGCACCATGCCGGGTCGCACAACCAGGACGTTGGCTCCGGAACCATGAAGGGCATCGCCAAGCCCCTGGGCAAAGGCATCGAGCCCTGCCTTGGTTGAGCCGTAGACGAAGTTCGAACGACGGGCCCGATCACCTGCGACGCTCGAGAAGACGACGAGAGACCCATGGCCCTGCTTCTTCAGTCGCTGCGCGACTCGTAGCCCGACGCTGACTGCCCCGGTGTAGTTCGTCGTCGCAACGTCAACAGCGAGGTCAGGATCAGCCTCGACTTCGTCCTGATTTCCGAGCACCCCAAAGGCGAGCAGGGTGATGTCAACGTCTCCCTCGTCGAAGATCGAGGTCACGAATGCCGCATGACTTGCCGTGTCGCGTGCGTCGAAATCCACTGCGCTCACACCGTTGATCCCAGCAGCTAGTAGAGCTGCAACTGCCACGTCACGAGCCGGGCCAGGCCGACCGGCGAGGACGACACGCCTGATCCGATTCCTTGGCAGGGCCTTCACGGTTGCCAAGGCGATCTCACTTGTCCCGCCGAGGACGAGGACGCTCTGCGGTTCGCCAAGTGCATCGTTCACAGGGAAAGCCTCCTTGCTAGATCGGACGTGAACACGCCCGAGGGATCCATCCGGTCGCGGATTGCCTGCCACTGGGCAAGTTGCGGGTATGTACGGGCCAGCATGTCCGGCGATTGACGCGAGTCCTTGGCGAGGTAGAGACGGCCACCCGAATTCGCGACGAGTTCATCAAGTCGATCGAGGGCCGCTCCCAGGCCAGGGATCGACGCAGGAACGTCGATTGCCAGCGTCCAGCCGGAGCGCGGGAAAGACAGAGGGGCCGGATTCGACTCGCCAAACCTTTTCAAGACGGTGAGGAAGCTGGGTGCACCCACCTTGCGGAGGGAGTCCAGCGCGATTCCAACCACCTCGCTGGCAGAGTCGGGCACCACGAATTGGTATTGGACGAAACCGCGCGGGCCGTAGATGCGGTTCCATTCCTGCACCCCGTCCAGTGGATGGAAGAAGGCGCCCACAGTCTGCAGTTCACCCGCACGCTGACGCGGTGCCTTGCGATACCAAGCCTCATTGAAGGCGCGAACCGAAAGGCTATTGAGTAACCCCCCGGGGATCATCCGGGGTGCAGTAGCCAGGGGCTTTGGTGCAAAGGCGCGGGCCTTCGCCCGCTTGTCACTGGGGATTGCCTCGATTGGCGCGTGATCCCCCCGGGTGATGACTCCCCGACCACTGGACGCGACCGCGTCAATCCACGCCACGGTGTAGCGGTAGTCATCGTCGCGCTCAACCATCCGCGCCATCACGTCGTCGAGGTCATCAGCCCTCTCGGTGTCGACGCTGATCAGGGAACTACCAACCGGGATCAGGTCAAAGGTCGCCTCGGTGATGATGCCGGTGAGGCCCATTCCACCGACAGTTGCCCAGAAATCCTCGACATCCTGCGAATTGGGTGCATCCGGCGCGAGGGTGCGCTCCTCACCCCGGCCATCGATCACCGTCATTGACTGCACATGCGAGCCGAAGGTTCCGTCAACGTGGTGGTTCTTCCCGTGTACGTCCGCAGCAATGGCGCCGCCCACGGTGACCATGCGAGTGCCCGGGGTAACGGGAACGAAGAACCCTTTGGGAAGGATCACTCGCAGCAGGGCATCCAAACTGACCCCAGCACCTGCCGTCACTACTCCGCGCCCTTCATCGAGGACGATGTCATCGAGGCTGCTGAGATCCAGGACCGTTCCGCCACCACTCTGCGCGGCATCCCCGTAGGAGCGTCCCAAGCCACGGGCGAGAATGCCTCGTGGCCCACAGCCGCGCACCTGCTCGGCTATCTGCTGGGGATCGTGAATCGAAACGACATGCGCAAGACTCGGAGCCGTATTGCCCCAACCACTGAGCAGGCGTTCCTGCGGGGCGCGTCGTAGGGGCGAAATCACAGCTTGTGGTGTGGCTGACATGGCTACCTCGTTGCTTGTCATAGGCCCAAGGCTCCCAGGCCGAACAGAATCAGCCAGATGAGGCCAATCACCATCAGGATCCGGTCCGACAGGACGGCATCTTCAGGGGCCTCAGCGTCCCCACGATCGATGACGACTCCGTAGCGCAGGATCGCCAAGACGAAGGGAAGGACGCTCCATGCCGCCCATGGCAGGGTGGACGGTGTCGTGCCCACCTCAAAGGCCCACAGGCAATAGGCCGTAATGGTGACGGCGGCTGCGGTGCCCCAGACGAACCGAAGGTAGGTCAGGGTGTAGCCCTCGAGACTGCGCCGACGCGGCTTTGTGTCCACCTCGGTGTCGGATGTGGACCCGTCGAGTTCGCTGTAGCGCTTGCCGGCCGCCATGAACAGCGAGCCAAATCCGGCCACGATGAGGAACCACTGTGAGATCGGCAAGTCCGAGGCAACTCCACCGGCGATCGCGCGAAGCAGGAATCCCATTGAGAGCAGGGCCAGTTCGATAACCGGCTCGTGCTTGAGCATCAACGAGTACGCCAACGTGAACGCAAAGTACGCCAAGACGACGCCGGCGAGTTCCGGGCGGTCCCACCAGGCGAGACCAAGGGCAGCGATCACCAGAAGGACGGCGACGGCAACCGCTACCGGCTTCGACAACTGGCCAGCGGCGATTGGCCTCGCGTGCTTCACGGGGTGCTGGCGATCGACCTCCACGTCGCGAACGTCGTTGATGAGGTAGGTCGAACTCGACACCAAGCAGAAGGAGATGAAGGCTAGGAAGGTGGGCCAAAGGACGTCAGGGTCAAGCACCTTGCCAGCTGCCAGCGGTGCCGCGAAAACCAGGACGTTCTTCAGCCACTGTCGCGGGCGCATCGCAACGAGCAGAGCCACCGGAGTGGATCGCCCGGGTACTTCAGTCAACGCGCTCAACACTGGCTCCCGGCTCGGAATCCCCGACGATGCGAGCGATCTGGGGTACGACGAGGAACCAGGTAACCACATGCATGGCAAGAAGCCACATACGCGTTGACCACAGCACTTCGTCCGGCTGAGTCAAAGGACCGACGGCCGAACCGAAGGCGATGAGGGTGCCTACCCACAAGGTGATTCGCTGGGCGTGTGCGCGACCGAGGGCCAGGGTCGCCGCGAGTGCTCCCACGATCGCAAAGGCAATGGGGACGAGCAGGGGTGCCCACCAGGGAACTCGGGCGATCGGGTCAACTGACCGGGTCACGACCTCGAAACTCACTCCGGCAGCGCGACCAATCCAGTAGATAGCGCTACAGGCCAAGCCGGACCAAACGCCGGTAACCACCGCGGCATAGAGCAGCGACCTCATGCCCGGATTGGCCGAAGCTGGCGGTCCGATCGGTGTCACGGACTCCAGCCACGGTTCAGACATGGGCCCATTCTGGCGAAGTTCGGGACAATCCCCACCCGCCGGGGGCAACTTGTGTGGTTGCAAATGTTACTGGCCAGTAGGATTATGGGTTACTGACGGGTAACAAGATGGCGACCGGCATCACATCGGTACGAGAAGGGCACGGGTAGGCGATGACGCATTACAAGGCAAACCTCCGAGACATTGATTTCAACCTCTTCGAGGTCTTCGGCGTAGGGGAGAGCTTGGGCAAGGGCCCCTTCAGCCAGATGGACATCGACACTGCACGTGACGTGCTCGGTGAGGTGGAGCGGCTGGCCACTGGAGTGCTAGCCGAGTCCTTCACTGACTCCGATCGCAACCCGCCGGTCTACGACCCGGTTGCGCGGACGGTCACCATGCCCGAGAGCTTCAAGAAGTCCTTCAAGGCACTGATGGACGCCGAGTGGTGGCGTCTTGACCTCCCGGAGAACCTCGGTGGCGCTGGTGCACCGCCGACCCTGCGTTGGGCGGCAAGTGAGATGCTCCTCGGTGCCAACCCAGGCGCGTTCATGTTCATGTCCGGCCCCGGCTGGGCCACCGTCATCGATGCAATCGGAACCGAGCAGCAGCAACGCTGGGGCCAACTCATCGTCGATCGGCAGTGGGGATCAACGATGGTCCTCACCGAGCCCGATGCTGGATCCGACGTGGGCGCCGGGCGGACCAAGGCTTTCGACAACGGTGACGGCAGTTGGCGTCTCGAGGGTGTCAAGCGCTTCATCACATCTGCCGAGCACGACATGGCCGAGAACATCGTGCACTTCGTCCTCGCCCGTCCTGAGGGCGCTGGCCCGGGTACGAAGGGTCTGTCGCTCTTCATCGTGCCCAAGTACCTCGTTGACCTGGAGACGGGTGAGCTCGGGGCGCGCAATGGGGTCTACACGACGAACGTCGAGAAGAAGATGGGCCTGAAGGTCTCCACGACCTGCGAGCTCACCTTCGGTGAAAACGAGCCTGCACTGGGCTGGCTGGTCGGTGACGTCCACGACGGTATCGCGCAGATGTTCCTGGTCATTGAATACGCCCGGATGCTGGTTGGAACGAAGGCGATCGCCACGCTGTCGACCGGCTACCTCAATGCACTCGAGTACGCCAAGACCCGCGTGCAGGGGGCTGACCTCACGCAGATGACCGACAAGACGGCCCCTCGCGTGACGATCACCCATCACCCGGACGTTCGCCGGTCGCTCATGCTTCAGAAGTCATATGCAGAGGGCCTACGGGCACTCGTCCTCTACACCGCCTCGTGGCAGGACCAAGTCATGATGGCCAAGGCTGGCATGCCGGGCATCGATCTGGACATGGCAGAGCGGATGAATGACCTACTCCTTCCGATCGTCAAGGGTGTGGGGTCAGAACGCTCGTACGAGATGCTGGCCGTAGCTCTACAGACCTACGGTGGATCCGGCTACCTCCAGGATTACCCGATCGAGCAGTACATCCGGGACGCGAAGATCGACACCCTCTACGAGGGAACGACCGCAATCCAGGGTCTGGACTTCTTCTTCCGCAAGATGGTCCGCGACCAGTTCAAGGCCATCTTCCATCTCGGTGCCCAGATCACCGAGACAGTCAAGGCTGACGAAGGCAGCGGGCAACTCTCGGCGGAACGCGAACTGCTCGGCAAGGCCCTCGAGGATGTCCAGGGAATCATCGGAACCCTCGGCCAGTGGGCCATGGCGTCACAGCAGGACGTCCGAGAGATCTACAAGGTCGGCCTCAACACCACTCGACTGCTGATGACCACTGGAGATCTCGTCATCGGTTGGCTCCTGGTGCGCCAGGCTGAGGTGGCCCTCGCTGCGCTCGCTGCCGGGCCATCCCCCAAGGACGAGGCCTTCTACCGCGGCAAGGTCGAGACGGCTCGCTGGTTCACCCGCAACCGGCTGCCGCTGATCGCAGCGGAGCGAGCCGTAGCAGAAGCCACGGACGGCAGTCTGATGGACCTTCCGGAGGAGTCCTTCTAGCACGCATCAGCACGGCGCCTATGGCCCGACCGTTCGGCATCACACCACCTGTCAGATGCCGGCGGCGGGCCATTGGCGTCTGATGGGGAAGTCGCCCTTCACGGTCTCCCGGCATAGGCTCGCAAACATGGCCAATAAGGCGATCCTCCTCATCGCAGCGGGCCTCACGGGGGTAGCAGCGAGTGCGCTCGCCGTTGCCCTGGTGGTTGCCGGCGGTTCCTACGTGGAGCCACCACCCGGTTTGCCGGACCCGGGGCCCCTCGTTGTCTGGGGCAGTTCGGCACTTCGGCTGGCAACCGAGTTGGCAGCGATCATGACGATCGGCTGGCTACTCGCCGCCAGCATCATTGATCCGTCCAGCAAGGAAGGCGTGGTGTCACGCTCGGGCCGCTCCGATCTCGTCAGGGCCTCGATCGCCGCTCTAGCCTGGGCAGTCCTTGCCATCGTGCAAGCCTTCTTCCTCGTGGCCGACGTGCTTGGCCTGCCGCTGACAGAAGCAATGTCACCGGAGATCTTCTCGACCTACGCACTGGAAATCCCGGCAGCTCGCGCCCTCATAGCCACCGCCCTGCTGGCCATCGTGGTGGCTGTTGGCGCCTTCACCACGTCGACCACGGGTGCAGGGCTCAGTTGGCTACTGGTCGGCGTGGTCGCAGCCGTGCTTCCCGCACTGGCCGGTCACGGGGCCGGTCTCGGGGACCACGCACTCGCCCTCACCTCCGGGGTTGCTCACATCGCCGCGGCAGTTCTCTGGGTGGGCGGTCTCGTTGCCCTTGGGATCCACGCGGTCCGCCGGGACTTCCCCCTCACACGTCCAATCGAACGATTCTCTGCAATCGCCCTCACCGCCTTCGTGCTGATCGCCGTGAGTGGACTAGCCAATGCGTACACACGGCTGGAATCCCCTGCCCAACTCTTCACCACCGGCTACGGCCAGGTCACGCTGAGCAAGGTCGTGCTCCTGGTCGGCCTCGCAGGAATTGCCTGGGTGATGCGCAGCCGAATGGCCCGGAACGTAGCCACATCCTCACGCGCCCTGGTGTTCGCTCGGCTCGCGGGCCTGGAACTGACCGTTATGGCTATCGCCATCGGGCTCGGCGTTGCCCTAGCGACAACCTCGCCGCCGCGCGTTGAGAGCGCCTTCCAGACCCTGGGCGAATCCCTTCTCGGCTTCGCCTACCCGCCTGAACCCACCATCGCAAGCGTCTCTCTCGGGTTCCGAATGGAGCCCTTCCTGCTTGCCGCCTCACTCCTGGCCGCCAGCGCCTACTGCGTGGGTGTGGCGCGCCTACTGCGGCGCGGAGACCGGTGGTCCTGGGGGCGCACTGTGTCGTGGCTGCTCGGGATCGGGATCGTCATCTGGTGCACGAATTCGAATATCGCTGTCTACGCGCAGGTCTCCGTTGGCCTTCACATGGTTCAGCACATGACCCTGACCATGCTGGCCCCGATCATGCTTGTCCTGGGAGCACCAGCGACCCTCGCCCTGCGAGCACTTCGCCCTGCGCCGGGTAACGATCGGGGACCCCGCGAATGGCTCGTGTGGTTCCTCCACAGTCGGCTTACCGGAGTCCTGACCAATCCGTTCTTCGTATTCTTCCTATACGTCATCGGCCTCTACGGGCTCTATTTCACTCCGCTATTCGGCTGGCTCATGGGTAGCCATGTCGGACACATCGCGATGCAGGTGCACTTCATCCTCGCTGGCTACCTCTTCTATTGGGTGCTCATTGGGATCGATCCCCGACCCAAGCCCCTCCCCTATTGGGGCCGGCTCATGATGCTCCTGCTCGCGCTGTCCATCCACGGGTTCTTCGCCGTGGCGATGATGATGGGTACGCAGCCCATGGCTTCCGAGTGGTACGGGGTGGTGCGGCCCCCGTGGATGGCTGACCCGCTTCAGGACACCCTCAATGGCGGACAAGTCGCCTGGGGGCTCTCTGAGATCCCGACGCTGATCGTCCTCATCGTGATCGCCGTTCAGTGGGCGCGTAGCGATGATCGCGAAGCGGTTCGCCGCGACCGGCAGGCGGATAGGGATGGTGACGCTGAACTGACCGCCTACAACGAAAGACTGACACGGCTGGCGGGCCGTGATTCTGCAAGCTGACCTATGCGAACGGTGATGACCATGAAACGCGTACTTGGACGTCTAGCAGTGGTAGCCACCCTGATGGTGGCGATGGCGGTGTCACCACTCACATCAGCCCGGGCAGCCGAGGTCGACCCGTCAATGATTTCTTCCCTAGGTGACGCTCAGCAGGTTGTCATCGTCACCGCAAAGGACTCGCGCACCACCTACGGGACGCTCACCGCCTGGGAGCGGGAGGGCAACGGGTCATGGCGGCGGGTTATCGCTACCACCACGGCACGACTTGGCTTCTCCGGAACGATCCCGGCGCGTGATCGTCGTCAGGGAACCGGCAAGACGCCGACCGGAACCTTCGGGTTTGTCAGCGGTTTCGGCCGCCGGCCTGATCCGGGCACGAAACTGCCCTATCGGCACATTGACCGCGATGATGCGTGGACGTACAACCCGCGAGTGCCCCGTACGTACAACATGATGCAGACCGCGCCGCGCTCCTGGAACTCCTACGGCGGGTATGTGGAGCGTCTGTGGTCCTACGGCATCCAGTACGACTACGTCGCCGTCATGGACTACAACCTGCCAAAAGGGCCGGTAAGAACTGGTGCCGACGGAATTCGCCGGACCAAGGAGCCGGCTGACACGAGCAGGGGCGGCGGGATCTTCCTGCACGCATCGAATGGCAAGGTCACCGCTGGTTGCATCGCCATCGATCGCGACCGGATGCGGGCAGTGATGAGGTGGTTGGATCCAGCGAAGTCGCCGGTCATCGTCGTGGGGCTGGAGTCCACCCTGCTCAAGAACTAGGTCCAGGAACTAGGTCATTAGCGGCAGAGGCGCGAACCGATGCCGACGGGTCAGGCCAGCCGAATATCCCCAAGAACCGGGAACTGCTCCCGCCACGTAATTGCCGCGGTCGGATCCAGGGAGACCTTGATGATGGCTTCACGGTCCCCCGAGTGCTCCACCACGTCCCCTGTTGGACTGATCGCACAGGAATGCCCACCCAGGGTCACCCCCGGCTGAACGCCTACCTGGTTGCAGGCCAGCAGCCAGGCCTGATTTTCAATAGCTCGCGCCTGGGTGAGGACGTCCCAGTGCGAAATCCGGGCGGACGGCCAACCCGAGCAGATGAGGAAGGCCCGCGCACCCCCCTGGGTCATCGCGCGAAACATCTCCGGGAAGCGCAGGTCATAGCAGGTTGCCAGACCGGTTGGCCCCAGTGGCGTGTCGACGACCACGAGCTCGTTGCCACCGCTCATCAAAACGGTCTCCCCGCCCTCGAATCCGAACAGGTGGATTTTTCGATAACTGGCCACCAGCCGACCGTCGGGCGCAAAGAGGATGCTCGTGTTGAAGTGGATGCCATCCTCGTCCACCTCGGAAAAGGAGCCACCGTGCAGCCAAATGCCCAATTCACCCGCCAGGGCCGCCATGTCGGTGACCAGTGGGCCATCGATGGGCTGAGCGTGCAATCTCGCTGCTTCGATATCGAATGCTCCGACGTGCCATAGCTCAGGAAGCATCACGAGCTCGGCGTCAGCGGCCGCCTTGCGAATGAGGGAGAAGCCTCTCGTGACTCGTGAGTGGACGGGCTCGTCGGACGAGCACTTCATCTGAACCATTGCAACGTTCACGGCCATGGCCGGACTGTAGTCAGTATCCACATCACAGTGTCGTGAACTGAGTCCGCCACCGGCCCTCGACTACTAGCGTGTGACGATGACCTCTTCGTCACCTGCTGTCGTCGGCCCCGCGGATTTCGATGGCCTCGTGGATGCGTGGATCGAATCCATGAACGACATCCATGCGTTGGGAATGACACTCGACGCCAAGCAATGGCTCGCACCGACGTCCTGCCCAGGCTGGACGGTGGCTGACGTTATCGCGCACCTGATCGACATCGAGGCAATCCTCGCCGGGGACCCTCGGCCGGAACATGTGCCGAACTGGTCCGACCTTCCTCACGCGCAATCCGAGTTCGGTCGCTACACCGAAGTCGGGGTTGATGTTCGACGTGCATCCACTCAGGGACAACTGCTCACTGAGTTCGAGGAGATCCTGCAAAGGCGCAGGCAGCAGTTGGCTTCGGGAAGCCACGACATGAACTCCGAGGTCTCGGGATTCCTCGGTGCTTCGATTCCGCTGTCCAGGCTGCTGCACATGCGGGTTTTTGATTCTTGGATTCACAGTCAAGACATCAGGGACGCTATTGGTCAGGTCGGTGCTCTCGACTCACCTGGAGCTCGAGTGACCTGCCAAATGATGCTGGACTCCCTCCCGCGGATTTGGGGCAAGACTGTGAAAGCTCCTGCAGGATCCGTCCTCGAGTTTGACGTGACCGGTCCAGGTCTTGAAGCCCGAACGCAGGTGGTCATCGGTGCGGATGGTCGCGCAGCATTCACCACCGACCAGGTACCGGATGTCCAACTAACCCTGACGTGGCGAGACGCTGTGCGACTTATGGCCGGCAGAATCGACACAGCAGATGTGACCGGTGAATCGCCCGTGCGCGCCCGAGGTGACCAAGCACTGATCGACCGCCTCGTCATCAACCTGAACATCGCTCCCTAGGACCGGTCATCGAGCAGGACGTACCCGGTAGTTCCTGCGGCACAATGACGACGTGAGCCACCCGACCAGCGAGCGCATCCGAGTCTTCCTGCTCGACGACCATGAGGTCGTCCGCCGTGGACTCGCGGATCTTCTCGGTCTGGAATCGGATATGGAAGTCGTTGGAGAAGCCGGTTCGAAGGCTGAGGCACTCGCACGAATCCCCGCCGCGCGTCCTGACGTGGCAGTTCTCGATGTTCGGTTGCCCGACGGTTCTGGGGTGGAGGTATGCCGGGATATCAAGGAGGACATGCCTGACGTCCACTGCCTGATGCTGACTTCGTACGCGGACGACGAAGCGCTATTCGAAGCAATCATGGCGGGCGCTGCAGGCTACGTCTTGAAGGAGATCCGCGGTAACGACCTCGTCGACGCAATCCGGCAGGTCGCCGCAGGGAAGTCACTCCTTGATCCGGCGGCGACCCAGCGCGTTCTCGACCGGCTGCGGCACGGTGATCCGCATGATGATCGCCTCGATGGCCTCTCCGATCAGGAGCGGCGGATCCTCACCCTGATCGGCGATGGGCTGACGAATCGTCAGATTGGCGAGGCAATGCACCTCGCCGAGAAGACGGTCAAGAACTACGTCTCGAGCCTGCTCGCCAAACTTGGAATGGAGCGTCGGACGCAGGCTGCGGCATTCGTGACGCGACTCACGGCAGAGCACGAGTACCGCCGCTAACTTGACCGGGATGCCCCTCCAGCCTCGACCATCGGGCAATATTGGCCCCACTGTCGACACATGTGGAGGGGATATGAAGACGAAGAGGATCATCGGCATCGCACTAGCCGGGACTGCGGCATTGGCAGCACTGACAAGTCCGGCCCGGGCCATGGGAACGGGCCAGCCATACGACGACCTGCAGGTCGGGGTCACGTACACGGTCTACGAGCCAAGCTTCGTGGCCGGTCTCAAGGCCAAGCACATTGGGGGGAGCACCAATTGCCCCGACGGTACCGAGGAGAACCTCTCTGCCACCTACGGCACTCGCACCGCCAAGCAATTCACTCTCACCGAGGGTAATCCGATGTGCTGGGACATCGCGGTCGGCGCCACGGTCATGACCACGACCATCATGGGCGCCAAGGCAACGGTCATCGCCTATTGCGATCCGGCGAGTTCGAAGCCGTGCACCCAGGCTGATGTGAAGAAGTTCGGTGGTCACCTAGCCGTCACCCTGCCTGCAAAGGGCAGCCTCAGGCCGACCAACGTCTGGATCGAGACCTACGGGGGCAAGAATCTGAGCGCCGCCGAGCTCGTCAAGATCGCAAAGGGCTTGGTTCCGGCAGTCTGAGCAACACGCCACTAGCCACCGAGCGGCACCCGCCACATCAGGCGGGTGCCGCTGTCTGTTGAGGCCCGCTGTAGCGAACAGGCCCCCCCTAGATCCTGGGCTCGGGCTGAAAGGTTCGCCAGCCCGGACTTTCGGGTGGGGCCGTCGTCCGACACACCGAATCCATCGTCCGTGACAAGTAGTTCCACGTCATTCCCGTCAATCTGTACGACAACCTCTACCCGACCGGCCTGAGCATGCTTGGCGGCATTGGTAAGGGCTTCGCGGAGCGCCGCGATGAGTTGATCCGCGATCGCCTTCGACACC